>NZ_CALEVF010000235.1 GCF_937920395.1 uncultured Clostridium sp.
TTTGCTCAAGTTTTACAACCTTTGCTTTTGGATAATCTTTTTCAAAGTCTAATATGTTGGTTACATCCGCGCCTCTCCAAGCATATATGCATTGATCATCGTCTCCAACTACACATATATTCTCGCGTCCATCTACTAAAAGTTTTATAAGCTCATACTGTGCCTTATTTGTGTCTTGATACTCATCCACCATAATATACTTAAACTTCGAATGATAAAAGTCCAAAACATCCTTATTATTTTTTAATAGTTCAACAGCCTTAAATATCAAATCATCAAAATCGAGCGCATTATTACCCTTTAGCTTTTTTTGATAAAGAAGATATACATCAGCTACTTTATTTTTTCTATGATCACTCTCATTTTCTTTTTTAAATTTATCAGCAGAAATAAGTTCATTCTTAGCACTTGATATTTTGTTTAATATTTCTGAATCTGTTAAATCCTTATCATTTATATCAATTTCTTTCATGCACTGTTTAATTAAACTTTTTTGATCATAACTATCATATATAGTAAAATTTTTATTATATCCTATTTTATCTATTTCCCGTCTTAGAATTCTAACACAACTAGAATGAAATGTAGAAATCCACATATTATCTGCTATATTTCCTACAAGCGACCGTACCCTATCCTTCATTTCGCCCGCTGCTTTATTAGTAAATGTTATAGATAAAATTTGTGATGGATATATATTTAAATCTTGAATCATATGTGCAATTCTATAAGTCAAAACTCTAGTTTTTCCAGAGCCAGCCCCTGCTAGTATTAACAATGGACCATCAACTGTTATTGCAGCCTCACATTGCTCTTTGTTTAACAAACTTTTTAAATCCATGAAACCACTCCTTATATATTATATTAATGCTAGAGACACCTAGTATTATTTTAGATCTATCTAACTTTTTTGTCACTCTGCTTTAAGACATAAATGTACCTATAATTATATCACATTGTGCAAGAACTTAACCACTATAAAAAATATAGACGGTTACTTAATATCACTCTTTTACTGCTAATTACTGAGTGAATATATATTTAACCGTCCTCTTTATATATATATATACTTATTTCTTTGATTTCAAACGTGCTAATATAAGTTTATATCCATCGCTTCCATAATTTAATGCTCTATTAATTCTACTAATTGTTGCAGTACTTGCGCCTGTAGCACCAGCAATCTCAATATATGTACTTTTATTTGCAAGCATCATTGCTACTTGAAATCTTTGTTCAAATGCTTTTATTTCATTTATAGTACATATATCCTCAAAAAATCTATAACACTCTTCCTTTGTTTCAAGGCTTAAAATACCCTCAAAAAGAAAATCCATATCCTTACTTTCTAATTTCGAACTATATTCACTCATCATCCTTCACCTCTAATAATCATAGACTACTTTAAATAATTTTATCATATATACCACTTTTGTACTAAATATTTTTTACTACAACAACTTTTTATAATATAAAAAAATGCAGTTTATTAAAATAATTTAAATAAACTGCTGTAAAGTCTAAAATATGATTAATTATATTATTTTACTATATTAAGCATCGCTATACATATAGTAAAACAAATTGCAGAAACTACTGTAACTCGTGCTAAAACTGATTCAGCTGTTTTGGTTTTATTTTTCGCAAAAAAAGTTTCGGAAGTTCCTCCTATAAGGCCACTTAGTCCATCTGTTTTACTTGGTTGCATCATAACTGAGACAATTATAACAATTGCCGATATAACCAATAAAAATATTATAAAACTACGCATGTATACACCCCCTGTTCATTAAATACTTGACTATCTTAATATAATATAAGGTATCTTACAATAGATTGTAATTAATCTACTTACTCTATTATCGTTGAAAAACAATATGAAAACATATTTTTATAATTATATTTTTAACTACATTTTTAAATTAATTTTAACACAATTCCATTTAAAAATCCACATTGGCTTAAATAAAAAGTAAGAGCATAGCCATAAAGACTATACTCCTATTTTAAAGCAACTATCTTTTTATATTATAGAATGCTTTTAATCCTCTGTACTGCGCCGATTCTGCCAATTCTTCTTCTATTCTTAAAAGTTGATTATATTTAGAAACTCTCTCACTTCTAGCTGGAGCACCAGTTTTAATTTGTCCTGCATTCATAGCTACAACTAAATCAGCGATTGTTGTATCTTCAGTTTCTCCAGATCTATGAGAAACTACTGCAGTATATCCTGCGCGCTCTGCCATTTCTATAGCATTCAATGTTTCAGTTAGTGTTCCTATTTGATTTAATTTTATAAGAATTGAATTTGCAACTTTTTTATCAATTCCCATTTTTAATCTATCTGTATTAGTTACAAATAAATCATCACCAACTAATTGAATTTTATCTCCAATTTTATCTGTTAAGTACTTCCAACCATCCCAATCTTCTTCAGCCATTCCATCTTCGATAGAGATTATTGGATACTTGTTAACAAGTTCTACATAATAATCAGCCATTTGTTCTGGAGTAAGTATTCTTCCCTCTGATGCTAAGTTATACTTACCATCTTCAAAGAATTCAGAAGCTGCTGGATCAAGTGCAATAAACATTTCTTTTCCTGGAACAAAACCAGCTTTTTCTATAGCTTCTACTATTATTTTTATAGCTTCTTCATTTGATGATAAGTTTGGAGCAAATCCACCTTCATCACCAACACCAGTAGAAAGTCCCTTACTTTTCAATAATGCTTTTAATGCATGATAAACCTCTGCACTCATTCTTAAAGCTTCTTTAAATGAAGTAGCTCCTACTGGCATAACCATAAACTCTTGAAGGTCTACATTATTATCAGCATGGCTTCCACCATTTAAAATATTCATCATTGGAACTGGTAAAACCTTAGCGTTTACTCCACCAATATATTGATATAATCCAAGTCCTAATGACTCAGCAGCAGCTCTTGCACATGCAAGTGATACTCCAAGGATTGCATTAGCACCAAGTTTTGCCTTATTAGGTGTTCCGTCAAGCGCTATCATTGCTTTATCAATTGCTATCTGATCATATACATTCATTCCAACTAGTTCATCTGCTATTATGTTATTTACATTACTAACAGCTTTTAGAACTCCTTTACCATTGTATACTTCTTTATCTCCATCTCTTAATTCTACTGCTTCAAATATACCAGTAGAAGCACCTGATGGTACTGATGCTCTTGCTATTGTTCCATCTTCGAGTGTTACTTCAACCTCAACCGTTGGAAATGCTCTTGAATCTAAAATTTGTCTTGCAAAAATATCAATGATCTCAATAAAGTTTTTCATATTATCTTACCTCCAAATTTTTTATCTATATTATTATTACCTAAGTTAAATCAATATAATCCTAAATTTAAATAGAATTTAATCTAAACATAGATAATACAATAAACTGATTCATTTTCATGTAAATTAATCATCTCCTGGGTCGCTGAAACAGCTTCAAAGAAGATGCATTATCGACATTCCAGCTCTTCATGAAATTATTTAATTAATGATTTCCCTGTCATCTCTTTAGGTACATCGAGTCCCATAACTTGTAGCATAGTAGGTGCAATATCTGCGAGTATTCCGCTCTCTTTTAAATCTGTACTATGGTTTGATACATATGTGAATGGAACTAAGTTTGTAGTATGTGCAGTCATTGGTTTACCTGAAGAATAATCAATCATTTGTTCTGAGTTTCCATGATCTGCAGTTATAAATATAGTACCATCTTTTTCTAAAACAGACTCAACAACTTTTCCAAGACATTCATCAACTGTTTCTATAGCCTTTTTAGCAGCTTCAAAAACTCCTGTATGACCTACCATGTCTGGATTAGCATAATTTAATATTATCATATCATACTCATCTGTATCTAATCTTTTAAGTAACTCTGTAGTAACCTCGCGGGCACTCATTTCTGGTTGCAAGTCATAAGTTGCAACTTTTGGTGATGGAATTAATGCTCTATCTTCATTAGGATTTGGAGCCTCAACCCCGCCATTAAAGAAAAATGTTATATGAGCATATTTTTCAGTTTCAGCTATTCTTAACTGTTTTTTACCCATTTTACTTACATATTCTCCAAGCGTATTAGTGTAACTTTCTGGTGTATATGCAACATCAACATTTTCTATAGATAGATCATATTGAGTAGTACATACGTAGTTAAGTTTTAGTGTTTCTCTTTTAAAGCCATCAAACACCTTATCATTTATTGCACGAGTAAGTTCTCTTGCTCTGTCTGGTCTAAAATTGAAACATATTACTGTATCATTATTGCTTATAGCAGCAACTGGTTTATTATTTTCCATTATAACTGTTGGAAGAACAAATTCATCTGTCTTGTTATCATTCATTGCTTTTTTAACTGCCTCGAGTGCTGAAGTGTCTTTTTCACCCTTAGAAAGAACCATAGCATTATATGCAAGCTCTACTCTTTCCCATCTTTTATCTCTATCCATAGCATAATATCTACCACAAATAGTAGCAATTTTACCAAGACCTATTTCATTCATATAATCTTCTATTTCTGCTATGTATTTAAGTGCTGAACCTGGTTGTACATCTCTACCGTCTAAGAAAGCATGAACATAAACTTTTTTAGCACCTTTATCTTTTGCAAGCTTTATTAAAGCCTTCAAATGATCAATATGAGAGTGAACTCCTCCATCAGAAAGTAATCCTAGAAGATGAATTGAAGAATTTGCCTTTATAGCTTTATCTATTGCTTTGTTAAAAGCAACATTCTGAAAGAAGTCTCCTTCTTTAATTTCTTTTGTTATTTTTGTAAGTGCTTGATATATAATTCTACCAGCACCTATATTTAAATGACCAACTTCTGAATTTCCCATTTGGCCCTCTGGAAGTCCTACTTCTAGACCACTTGCAGTTAATTTTGTGCTCGGATATTTCTTTATTAATTTATCATAGTTCGGTTTATTTGCTGCAGTTACTGCATTTCCCTCTATTGTACTTGATAATCCAAATCCATCTAAAATCATTAACATTACTGGTTTTTTCGACATTTCTTTTCCCCCCACTAATTGTATCTAATAGCAATACACATTGCTATGTATTGCCATTTATTGTAATTATTATTAACCAACCAATGTGGCTCTTTTATTAAAGTATATAAATTTGCGAAAGTAGATAAATCTACTTTCGTAATTTCATCTAAAAAAACAGCTTAATAGTTTACTATTCCGGCGAAGTCTTGTGCCTTAAGGCTAGCTCCTCCGATTAAACCACCATCGATGTCTGATTTACCCATTTGTTCTTTTATAGTTGCTGGTTTAACAGAACCACCATATTGAATTCTAACTTTTTCAGCTACTTCGCTACCAAACATAGCTCCAACAGTTGCTCTTATAAATGCAATTGTCTCATTAGCTTGATCAGCAGTTGCAGTTTTGCCTGTTCCTATAGCCCAAATTGGTTCATAAGCAATAACCAATTTTTCTACTTGTTGTTTTATAAGTCCTTCTAAATCTAATTTTACTTGATTTGCTAAAACTTTTTCTGTGATATTTCCCTCTCTATCACTAAGAGTTTCTCCTACACAAAGTATAGGAATGATACTATGGCTGTAAGCAGCTTTAAGCTTTTTGTTTACAGATTCATCAGTCTCATTAAAGTATTGTCTTCTTTCACTATGTCCAATTATAACATAGTCAACACCTAAATCTTTTAACATTCCTGGAGAAACTTCGCCTGTAAAAGCGCCACTTTCTTCATAAAACATATTTTGAGCTCCAACCTTTATATTTGTACCCTTAGTTGCTTTTATTACTGCATCTAAACATAAAAATGTAGGGCAAACTACAACATCACATTTTGCATCTTTAACTAATGGTTTCATTTCCTCAATTAAAGTTACAGCTTCAGCTACAGTTTTATTCATCTTCCAATTTCCTGCAATTATACCTTTTCTCATAAAAAAAACCTCCTATATTTCTTGTAATCGGTAAAACCTATATATTTAAAACTTGAAAGTACCACAGTTTTATTCACCTATTTATCTGTAAGCGCTTCAATTCCTGGTAATAATTTACCTTCTAAGAATTCAAGAGATGCTCCACCACCGGTAGATATATGAGTCATTTTATCTCCAAATCCTAATTGATTAACAGCTGCTGCACTATCTCCACCACCTATTATAGTAGTTCCATCAACTTTTGACATAGCCTGCGCTACAGCAATTGTTCCTTTTGCAAAGTTTTTAAATTCAAATACACCCATTGGGCCATTCCAAACAATAGTCTTAGCTGTACTTATAGCAGCTTTATACATTTCACAGGTCTTAGGTCCAATATCAAGACCCATGTAACCATATTTAATATTTTGATCTGGAGTCACTACTGGCTCTGCATCTGCTGAAAATTTATCTGCAATTATATGATCAACTGGTACTAAAAATTTAATTCCTTTTTCTTCAGCCTTTTGCATCATATCTTTAGCATATGCTATTTTATCTTCCTCAACTAGAGAACTTCCTACAGAATAACCACCAGCTTTTAGGAATGTATATGCCATTCCTCCACCAATTATTAGTGTATCTACTTTATCAAGTAAATTGGCTATAACAGCTATTTTATCAGATACCTTAGCTCCACCGAGTATTGCAACGAATGGTCTAACAGGATTTTCTACTGCATCACCTAAGAATTTTAATTCCTTTTGAATTAAGTATCCACATACTGATGTTTTAACAAACTCAGTTACACCAACTGTAGAACAATGAGCTCTATGAGCTGTTCCAAATGCATCATTTACAAAAATATCTGCAAGAGATGCTAATTCTTTAGAAAAGTTTTCTTTATTTTTAGTTTCTTCTTTTCTATATCTTGTATTTTCTAGTAATATAACGTCTCCATCTTTCATTTTAGATACAACAGATTTTACAGCATCACTAACAACATTTGGGTCTGCAGCAAAAACTACTTCTTTTTTTAACATTTCGCTTAATTTCTTAGCTACTGGTGCTAAAGAAAGTTCAGGTTTTGCCTCACCATTTGGTTTTCCAAGATGTGAGCATAAGATTACTTTTGCTCCATTTTTAATTAAATATTCGATTGTTGGCATTGCACCTACTAATCTATTTACATCTGTAATTACCCCATCTTTTAGTGGTACATTAAAATCACATCTTACTAAAACATGTTTACCTTTAACCTCAATATCTTCAATTGTTTTTTTATTAAATTTCATACTCATTCTCCTCTCTCGATGTTTATAATATAAACTTTTGTAAGTTCTATCAATTGTAGTATGTTCTTTGAACCCTACTCATATACTAGAATAAGCAATAAAAGGGCCTAGTTCCATAGACTACCTATAAAACTAGACCCTAATACTATACTTATAGTTTTATAGTAAACTAAATTTTATAGTCTATCTGCAACAAATTTAGTTAAATCAGCTAATCTATGAGAATAGCCTGCTTCATTATCGTACCATGAAACAACTTTAACCATGTTTCCTTCGATAACCATTGTTGACATTGCATCAACGATAGATGATCTTTCGTCACCTTTATAATCTATTGAAACTAATGGTTCTTCAGAATATCCAAGAATACCCTTCATGTCAGTTTCAGAAGCTTTTTTAAATACTGAATTTACTTCTTCTATAGTAACATCTCTTGAAAGTTCAGCTACTAAATCTACACATGAAACTGTTGGAGTTGGTACTCTTAATGAGAATCCGTTTAATTTTCCTTTTAATTGTGGTAAAACTAATGCTACTGCTTTAGCTGCACCAGTAGTAGTTGGAATCATTGATAATGTAGCAGCTCTTGCACGTCTCATATCTTTATGAGGAGCATCTAATAATCTTTGATCTCCAGTGTATGAATGAATTGTAGTCATTAAACCTTTGACTATTGTAAATTCTTTATCTAATACTTTAGCAAATGGAGCTAAACAATTAGTTGTACATGATGCATTAGAAATTATGTTATGTTTTGATGAATCATATTTTTCTTCATTAACGCCCATAACTATTGTAATATCTTCATTTTTAGCTGGTGCTGATATAAGAACTTTTTTAACACTAACTCCTAAATGAGCAGAAGCTAAAGTAGCATCTGTAAAGAATCCAGTTGATTCAAGTACGATTTCTACTCCAAGTGAACTCCAATCTATGTTTTTAGGTTCTCTTTGTGCAAATATTTTAATTTCTTTTCCGTTAACAACTATAGAATTTTCTTTAGCTTCTACAGTTCCGTCAAATTTTCCGTAAAGTGAATCATATTTTAAAAGATGTGCGAGTGTTGCAGCATCTGTTAAATCATTGATTCCTACTACTTCTAATTCTGTTGAATAATTTTTTACTAATGCGTTAAATACGTTTCTTCCTATTCTTCCAAATCCATTAATTCCTACTTTTACCATTTTGGCAAAACCTCCTAAAATTTTAATTAAATAATTATATGTAAATATATAATTCTCTCATTAATAAAATCATTATATAGTTTACTCTCTTTTTTCTAAAATATTTATAATCTTTTGTGCAGCCGCTTCATCAATTATCAAAACAGTACTAGAACGATTGATTTCAGTGGCAATAATTGCTCTAGCTTTATTTTTTCCAGCCGCTACTGCAATTAATACTTTGTCATGTTTAACATCTTCATCTTCTACCATAATAGTTGGTGTTGAATAAACTATTTCACCTAACTCATTATAATATTGACCAAATGCTTCACCCACTGCACCCATTTCTTCAAGCTCACTAATTTTATTTTGAGGTATTCCTCTTTTCATAGCCATTTCTTTTGCAATACCTATTCCATAAAGAAGAATATCAGCACTTGTAATTTTATCAATTACATTTTTTATATCTTTTTCATTTAATATAGTTTCTAATGCAGCGTTACTTAAATTGTCAGGTACATGTAGTAATTCGTAATTTCCACTAATTCTATCTGCTAGCCTTGCAACTAATGTATTAGCTTGAATTTCTACATTTCTTGCCATACCACCTCTAGCTGGAAGCACCAAGATATTTTTGTACTTATTGTTTTTAGGAAAACTATCAACAACTTCTTTTACAGTCGTTCCACCTGTTAATGCAATTATACTATTATCCTCGATAATATCCATAGCATAATTTGCAGCTGCCTTCCCTAGTTCTTTAAGAACACTTTTATCAATTTCTACATCTCCGGGAACAATTATAACTTGCTTAAGCTTCAAGTGCTTTTCTATAGATTTCTCAATTTTAGATAAACCTTTAATTTCATGAATAAATTCTTTTAACTGACCTAGAATTTCCTCTCCATCAGCTGTTATAAACATACCCAATGCATTAACTTCAATTAAGTTCTGAGATTTTAGAAAATTTATTTCATTTCTTACTATTCTCTCACTTATGCACATATGATTTGACAAAATTCTACGTCCTATAGGTTGATTATAACATATAGTCCTTAATATATCATGCCGTTTCTCAAGAAGTTCTATTAATTCAGGCACTATTTTCTGTTCTAATTTTAAAATATTCTCCACTTGAACACCTTTCTGGACTGTTTAAGTCCCAGCATATATTTTCTGCTCCCACTTACATTATAGTTGAAATACTAACTTTTTTAAATTAGTATTTCCAAAAAATATGTTAACATTCTGTTAACACAGCAGTTTAATAAAGAATTTTCTAAAATCTTTTACGTTTACTAGAGCTTTTAATTTCAAGTTCTTCACGATATTTTGCTACAGTTCTCCTAGAAATATTTATCCCCGAAGTATTTAATCGGTTACAAATATTTTGATCAGACATTGGTTTTTTGGCATCCTCGCTCGCTACCATTTCTTTAATATCTTTTTTAATATTAATTGTAGATATATCCTCTCCGCCTATGCCAGATGTTATTCCATTGGTAAAAAAATCTTTTATTCTAACGACTTTACCGTTATTTATACTTACATATTTTTCTCTAATTGCACGGCTTATGGTTGATTCATGCATCTCCAAATTGTTAGCAATTATTTTTAGTGTCATTGGTTTTAGATATTCTTGTCCACTATCAAAATATTCCCTTTGAACCCCTAATATTTCTTCTAAAACTCTATATACAGTGTTTTTCCTTTGTTCAATACTTTTTATAAGGAACATCGCGCTATTAAGCTTCCCTTTTACATATTCTACAGCTTCGGGATCTTTTTCATCTTTAATAATTTCTTTATACAAATTATTTATATTTAATTTAGGAAGCACATCTTCGTTCATAGAAATAAAATATTCATCATCAATTTTATTAATATAGGCATCTGGTACAATATATTTAACAGTCTCACCAGTATAAAATCCTCTTGATGGTTTAGGTTCTAAATTTTTTATTATATCTCCATATTTTTGGACTTCACTTATACTTATTTTTAATTCTTTTGCTATCTCACTATATTTATTTCCTGCTAATAGCTCTAAATGATCATTAATTATTTTACAAATATTTTCATCATCCATGCCTTGATTATATAATTGAATTATCAAACATTCTCTTAAATCCCTAGCTCCTATTCCCTCTGGATCTAAAGATTGAAAAACTGCAAGGGCTGCCTCTGCCTTTTTATTTGATATTCCAAGCTCTTTACATATGTCAGGTAAACTTGCTGATAAATAACCTTTAGCATCTAAATTTTCGGCCATATACTTGCATATATTTGAAATATCACTTGGCTGTGTAAGTTCACCTATTTGCTGCTTAATATAATCTTTAAGAGATTTTTCCTCAGCAATATAGTAAAAAGGAGAAACTTCATCACCATCATTCTTTGCGCTATAATTTTTTGTTTTATATCCATCCTTATCAAGGTATTTAATTATCTGTTTATAATCATTTACATCATAGTTATCATTCTTACTATTTTGTAGACTTTTTTCCTCTAGCACTGGATTCTCTTGCATTTCTTTATTTACATATTGACCAAGCTCTTGTGCTGACATTTGAAGAAGTTTAACAGACATTTGCATTTCTTGTGTCATTATTAATTTTTGTTCTTGGACCAAGTTTAAGCCAAAATTAATATTCATTTTATCCATCACCTCATGTAAATCATCTTATAAATATTATAACATAGAGCGAATGAATTATACCTTAAGCTAGAACTAAAAATAAAAAAATTCAGCATACTCCCTATTATAGTAATAAATAACAAGGTATATATGCTGAATTTTTATTATTTTAAGCAAACTTGCAGAACTTATCTCTAAGAGATTTTACCTCAATTACTATTTCATCTATATCTAAAACCATTTCCATTATGCTACACTTCTCATCGTAAACCGACTTTACGAAGGAATCTTTTATTTCAGGTTCAACTACGTGATATACCGCAAGTCCTAAAGCAATTCCAGCAAGTGGTCCAACAAATGTAGGATCTCCTGCTACTATTGTCTCAGCTGTTACTTCTGAGGTCTCAGCTTCTGCTCCTCCAATAATCACAACTAAGTTTTGTGCACCGTGCTTAGCTGTAAGATCTTTTACTATTTGCTGAAGCTCGTTGTCCATTGCTCCTGCTAAGCTGCATGAAAAACATTTTGTTGTTGAAAACACAACTTCGGCATCAGCAGACTTTACGCAAGCTTCTATTGCAGGACCTGGTATTCCATCTCTATCTCCAATAATAATAACTTTCTTTGCCTTAAGCATTTTCATCTTCCTCTCCTGCATATAACAAGTCAATAAATGCTTGTTTATCTCAATCTTTTAGCCTACATCGAACCATTAAACTATAAGGTATCGTAGTATTGTTTTATAAAGTTTTCTATATCTTCTAACGACGAAATTTTATCTGGCGTAATAGTTGAGATTTTCTCTGCTTCACTATATATTACCATTGTAGGGAGTCCAAGAACGCCTTGTCCTATAGCTGTTCTTCTTGCCGTTGATATATTTAAGCTCGCAAATTTTATTTTATCAGAATATTTTTTAGAGAGTTCATTCACTCCCGGCATAAATCTTAGGCAAGCTTTGCACTTTTCACCCCAAAAATCAACAAATACAGGTTTTTCTGATTTTAGTACTTCTTCTTCGAAATTATCTTTGGTAAGTTCTAACATTACTAATGCCCTCCTAAAATTTTATTTTGATTGTAATAAAACTAACAAATTTCTATGCTTTATTTTCAATGTAATGCTCAGCATCAGTAGCAGCAATTGCTCCATCTGCCGAGGCTGTGATTACTTGTCTTAATAACTTCACCCTTATGTCACCTGCTGCATATACCCCTGGTATATTAGTTCTCATATTTTCATCAGTTATGACGTCACCACGCTCGTTCATAGTAATTTTCTCATTATATAATTCAGATATTGGAAGATATCCTACAAATACAAAACATCCATCAGCTTTTAATTCACTGAATTCACCAGTTTTAACATTTTTAAGTACTAAGCTCTCCAGCATTTCTTTGCCTTTAGCTTCTTCAACTACAGAATCCAAAATAAACTTTATCTTTGGGTTTTTAAAAGCCTTCTCTTGAAGTGACTTAACAGCTCTGAGTTCGCTTCTTCTGTGTATTACAGTAACTATTTTACCAAATTTAGCAAGATATATAGCTTCAGATATAGCTGAATCTCCTCCGCCTATTACTGCAATGTCTAAATCTTCAAAAAAGTCAGCATCGCAAGTTGCACAATAAGAAACTCCTTTACCTCTTAATTCTGTTTCGTTTTTAAAACCGCCAAGTCTAGGCGCTGCTCCTGATGCTATTATAATAGTTTTAGTTTTATAAATTTTATTCTTGCATTTAATTGCTTTAATATCACCTTCAAGTTCAACTTCCAATACCTCTTCACTTGTAAATTTAGTTCCGAACTCTTCTGCTTGCTCCTTCATACGTTTGCTAAGTGTTGCTCCTGTACAATTTTCAATTGATCCTGGATAATTATCAATTTCATTAGTTGTAGCCACCTGTCCACCAAACTCAGCTCTTTCTATTAATAAAGTATCCATTCTTGATCTTGATGCATAAAGTCCAGCGGATAACCCTGCAGGTCCACCACCAATAATTATAGTATCATAAATATGTTCCATACCGTATGCCTCCTCATCTTTCTTATAAATTTAAACGTACCTTATTTCATGTCTTTAAATCCTATCTGCCTAAGTGCCTCATACGCCACTATGGCTACTGTGTTTGAAAGATTAAGTGACCTAGTTGTGCTACTTATCATAGGTACTTTTATACATCTCGTAGGATCACTCTCTCTAACCCTATCTGGAAGTCCTGACGACTCTCTCCCGAAAACTATAAAATCTCCTTCTTTATATTCTACGTCTGTGTAGAAATTTGATGCCTTTGTTGTAGAGAAATAGAAAGTTGAATCCTTATATTTTTCACGTAGTTCTTCATATGACTCGTGTAACTCTAACTCTAAATAAGGCCAGTAATCTAATCCTGCTCTTTTTAGTTGTTTCTCCTCTAAACTAAATCCTAAAGGTTTTATAAGATGAAGTTTGCAATCTGTTAACACACATGTTCTTCCTATATTTCCGGTGTTTTGTGGAATTTCCGGTTGAAATAATACTATATTTAAATTCATTGTTAATCCTCCTATTTTTCTATTGTCTCAGCTCTTTTATATGCTGCATCAGTTATTGCTTTTGGATAATGCATGTATTCTAGAAGTTTAATAGCATTTCTTGTCTGAGAAACTCCCTTTTTAATCTTATAATCAAAACTTAACCCCTTGTGATTATCTACTTTTTCACTAAAGTAGTAGAACTCATAATTCACTTTTAAAATATCAACTAATTCTCTATCATGGGTAGCTACAATAGAAATACTTTTTCCATTGTTTATATACGTTAATATAGCAGCTGACATAGAAATTTTCTCAATTGGATTTGTACCCCTAAATATCTCATCAATAGGGCAAAATACAGGTGCTTCCTTATCTAGAGCTTTAATTATTCGTTGAATTGATTCTACCTCCGCCATAAAGAAACTCTTTCCCTTTGTTAAATCATCATTAGGACTAATTGATGAAACTATGTTAAAGAAAGGTGCCTCATACTCTTTAGCCAATACAAAATTAAAACTTTGCGCCAAGATTATATTTACTCCCATCATTCTTAAAAAGGTAGATTTACCTGCCATATTTGTTCCTGTAAGCACAATTCCTCCTTTTTTTATATTAATTGAGTTAGGAACTGCATTTTCTATAAGAGGATGTACTCCATCCTTTATATTCAAAGTAACATCCTTTATAAATTTAGGTTTTACAAACTGCTCTTTTAAATTATGTTCATAACCTGAAATTGAGATTAATGCTTCCAATTCTCCAACAATGTAGTAAAGCTCCATTAATCTTTCTTTTTCTCTTTTTATTTTATGAGATATAGAGTAATAAGTTGTTTCCTCTAAAAGAAAAATAACAGAAATAAATTCAAAAGCACCTCCCCACATATTTATAACCCCTATTGTTTTTGTACTCAAATCTATATCTTTCATACCTTTAAGAAGCGTTTTTATCTTATCTTTGTAATAAATAATTTCTTTATCATTTATACCTGCTATTTTTTTAGCTGCCTTAATGTTCTTTTGCAAATAGAATATACCATTAGACTTAATTGCCCTTACTTCTGTTGAATTTATAAGCATATTTATAGAACTTATAGCAAATAATGCTATCATATATTTAGGATTTACGAATATTGAAAATAAAATAGCTATTGCTGGCAATACCTTGCCTAAAATGGTATACACATAATATTTAGGCCTATTTATGATAAGATCAGTTTCAATCATATCTAAAAAACTATTCTTAGTATCACTATTTAATACAAAAAAAATACACTGAAGAGTTTCCCGAAGTTTACTGTTTTCTTTAATAGAATTAATTAATTTCCCTCTTGCTTTTAACTTTTCTTCCTTCATTAAGGGATTTCTAAGCATCGAGTATAAAGATGCTTCTCCAGGGCTACTATATGATCTATCCAGCTTTCCATACACCTTATTCATATCTAAATCATCCCATGTCTGGTCATCTAATGTGTATTCGCTCCTTTCAGACATACTAAAAAACTTCTTACTCTTCTCAAAATTTCTTGTTTTATCCACATCTTTATTATAATCTTTTCTTATTGATCCTAAAAATCTGTTACTCATAGTAAAATGCTCCTTTAGTTTTTTTAAATTTCCACTTTAGTTTGCTAATCTACTGGGTTACTAAATTAATATTAATAAAATGTTATCCTTTCCATAACTTAATGCTTGCTGCACTGCTTGTTCAACATTGTACTTTCCATCAATCATTTTATAATCGAATATATACTTTTTATCCTCAGTTACTATAGTAATTTTTTTCTTCATAACCTTACTTGAATATTTATCATTAATTATCTTTTGTGCTTGTTTTTTTGTTTTACCTGTTAAATCTTCATTTTCAATTTTAACTCCAGGCAAAATTAAAGAGTCCCAATGTTTTACTTTAATATATGAGTAGCTACTAAAAGTAAATAGACTAAATAAGATTACAATTCCTATTATCATAATTGCCTTTTTTTTCATATAAAGTCTCCTTTTCTACTCCTAAATAGTATACTACAAAGAAGTCGATATTCCTATATGCTACTAACCATATCCAAAAGCTACGTTTACCTTTTTCTTTTTCTTATGTATTAACTTTAAATCCACAATATCGTATTAATTTAGCATTTTCTATGGTAAAATTATACTTATAATAATCTTATTTATGAGGAGTGATAATTTGAATTATAATGAAACTAAAATAAAATATTATTTAAAAAATATTCTTTCAATTCCAAGTCCTTCTGGCTTTACAGAGAAAATTATGGAGTACATAAAAGGAGAACTTGATATTTTAAACGTACCATATTATGTTACTAATAAAGGAGCCGTTATAGCTACATTAATTGGTGAAAATATTGATTTTCAAAGAACACTTTCTGCACATGTTGATACACTTGGAGCAATGGTAAAAAAAATCAATCCAACTGGTTCATTATCAATAGATCCTATTGGTGGATATATGATGAACTCAATAGAAGGTGAAAATTGCACTATAGAAACAATTGATGGTAAATCATTTACAGGCACTATTCAAAGCATAAAGCCTTCAGTACATATTAGCGGAGATGATGCTAGGGGACTTAAGCGAACCCCTGAAAATATGGAAGTAATTCTTGACGAGAAAATATCTACAAAAAAAGAAGTGGAGGATTTAGGTTTAAGCGTTGGTGACTTTATTTGTTTTGATACAAGGACACTTTTCACTGAAAAAGGGTTTGTGAAATCCAGACATCTAGATGATAAAGCTAGCGTTGCAATCTTACTTTACGCAATCAAATATATAGTAGATAACGGTATAAAACTTCCATATACTACAAATATATTTATTAGCAATTATGAAGAAGTTGGACACGGTGCCTCAGCAGCCATACCTGAAAAAACTAAAGAATTTATATCTGTAGATATGGGTTGCCCAGGTCTTGATCAAAATTCTTCTGAATACAGTGTATGTATGAGTATCTCATAGCATTGTATTAATATACATATATTATAAATCGAACTATAATATATTATATAACTAACTTTATAAGTTTTTACTAAAAATTATTTATAAGTAAAAATAAAAGTATGGTATAATTGTATTAGAGTAGTAAATCTGTAAATCGTAAAAACAAAGGAGTAAGGTTTTGAGTAAATTAAAATTAATAAAAAGTAGTAAAAGATATGATTTCTTTTATTTAACATTAAATGTACCTATAAATAATGAACTGACATATTCTACTTGTATATTTGAGAGAAGTAAAGATAAAGTGAGTCCTTTTACTTATTATCTTACTGATAAGATGGGAGATTTCACTTTAAGAGATAAGTCCTTAAATACAATAAAAAACTTTCATTTGACTTTTATAATTAGATTTCTAAATTTTATATATAACGATAGTGAAACTCCGCTACGTAATATTGAAAATTTAACGCTAAAAATAGTTGAAGAATTTTTAGATAAATTTTCACAAGGTACTTTACCTAATGATAAAGACAGAGAATGGAAATCAAAAGAAACAGCAAACCGAGCAACTTATGCAATAAGTCATTTTGTATATTGGTTATGGTGGAAAACAGAGAAAAATACATATAAAAAGATGTTCAAAATGAAACATATCAAGGACAAAGACTTTATATTTGAAACAGTATCAAAAAAATCAAAAATTGGTAAAACATCTACGGAAGTAAAGAGATTAACAGATATAGTAACTCCAAATGTATCTACAAGAATAAAAACTAGAGAAAAGGTAGTAAACGCAAGTAATTACATTATTTCTAAATTAATAGAATTATCACAAGAAACTGACCCTATGCTCACCTTTGGGATAGCACTCGGTGCTTATTGGGGTTTAAGGGTTGGAGATATAGTTCAAATGCACGAAGGTAGACTTAAAGGTTTTGAAAAAAATAAGGATTTTGGAGCATACGTTGATTTAAATTATGATGCAATTTTACGTTCAGATAATAAAATGACAGGTAATATAAAAACTAAAAGGAATGTTCCGATATACCCTGGGTGTGCTAAAATACTTTACACATATTATGAAAATCATATGCATTACTTAAAATCTAAGGGACTATATCCTCACAAATACGGAGCATTATTTATAGATCAAAAAGGATATGCTATGTCGGTTAAAACTTATCTTAGAAGGTTTAATGAGCTAAATAAATTATTAGATAAAGCTATTAAAGAAGAAGTTACGTTAGGAAATAAAGATGCTATAAGCGAAGAACAGATTTTATCTAATAATAAAATAACACCACACTCATTAAGGCATTACTACAAACAACTTATAGAAACAGTAGAACCTAATAGACGTTTGGTGCAATATTATATGGCACATAAAGATATAGAAAGCCAAGATGACTACCCTTTTGCTTTATCAACAAAGGAAGGTATAAGAAAGTGTCAAGACAAACTTTATGACCCTATTAAAAAAAATGTATATAATAATTTAAATACTGATAGGAGTTAATATAAATGAATGAATTAAATGCCGCGTATATTACATTAGAAAAATGTGTCAAGTACATAAATAAAAATTTAAAGTTGGAATTTAGAATATATAGTTTAAAAAACATATCAAAGGACAATCCTTTAAGAATTAACATTAATGTAGAAAACAATGTTAGTTATATAAAAAAAGATTATGTTTATAGATCCGTTGAATTATTTAAAAACAGTATAGATGTTACATCTGCAGCTAAAAAGATACATGTATATTTGGGAAATGGCGTAACTACTTTTGATAAAATCAGGTCAAGGTTATCTAGAAAACTTAATACATATAGAATTGATTTATTTAATATAAAAGATAATTGTATAAGCAAAAATGATTTAATTACTATTTTAACAGAAATTGATGAAATCAAAGAAAAAGAATGTATATCAGGAAAAGAACTATTGCACAAAGTAAATAGTATGTTTAAAGGTAATAGTTTTGCTATTGGGGAGAAAAAAATTTTCCTGTATATAAAAGAAAATAAGCTTCAAGTTATGGATACTAATTTTTTGGGCAATTTTACTAAGTACAGAGTTTTATATCCTACAAAAACTGTAGATAAAGCCATTGGCAACTTAAAAAAGTATATTAAGCAGAAAAAAGTTAAATTGATAAATATTTCTTTTGAAGAATATTTATCATTAGGTGAAGAAGATTTTAATAAAAATTACCGACTTTTAAGTTTAGTTGAGTTCAAAGGAATCCAGGAATATGATAAAAGTGGATTCATGAACATAGAATATACCTTTAAATCTACGGATGTAAAAGTTATATGGATACACAAAGGTGGTATATATGTTTCTCAGAAAGAATTCAAAGAATTTATGGAATTTAAAAATAATTATGTAGGTACTGAATATTTCAGGGCATTAAATATTACATTTGATGTCAGGTACGCCAGGAATCACGGAATAAATACTAGGACTTATAAAAACAAAAATTATATAAATAAAGATGATATTGAAAAATATTTAAAAATTTCAAATTTCAATTTAGAATATTTCAATACTAAAAGTATGTATGACAGAGTTATAGTTAAAGTAAAATATTTTCCAAATAAGAATGAAAATAATTATCCTAAATTTATGAAATACTATTGGGAGTTTATTAAGTATACTAATCGGAAAGTTTCAACGTTTAGTTATGTAAGCCGATCCTATAAACTGTACAATATTATTTTAGATAACATAAAAAATGATTTTGAACCTAAAAATAATATAGAAAATAACAAATTATTTAGTAAACTTATTATACTAACATATGAAAGCAATAATTATAGAAGTTTTCTTATCCAATTTGTTAATTATTTAAGCGATAAAAAAGGTTTTGATTTAATTAAAATCACAGATAGGAAAGAAAAAGCTACTGCAGAAACATATACAACGAAGCAATTTATTACATTATTAACTAAATTAATTGAAATAGTTGCTAACAAGGATAATTTAAAAAAACTATATAGAAATTGGAACCTATCAACTTCCGTTACATATATCTTTATGCACTATTGCTTAGCGTGGAGAAAGATGGATTTAATTACTCAATTACCTACCCCTAATTTAAAACAATTTGATGACGTTACGGGTGGAGAACAATTTATAAAATGGCTCGAAAGTGATAACTCTATTAATGATGAAATTGCTAATACTGTATGTAAAGGATTAGAAAAAACAACTGAAAGATTAAGATTAAATGCTAGTAAGAACAATATAAAATTAAGTTGTATTATATCAGATTCTCTCGCAAAAGAAGTTGCCACACTACTTTGTATAAATGAGGCTAATAGACAAATTCACTGCTGTAAAATTAAATGTTATAGAAATAAGCAAAACTGCTTTAATCAGCGCTACACTGAACCTAAAGAAATGCAAAGGTTATTAAAAAAAATTTTCAATATAGACCTAGAAGAAATTTTAGGTAATAGTTTTAATAATATAAAAATGACAAAAGGATTTTTATCAATGGTTAAAGAAAAGGCAGAAGAATTAAATTTAGCTTATTCATATTACTATGCACAAGTTGCTAGAGGTCATACTCCAACTAAAGATGCTTTGGCAGAAACCACAAAAATATATTTACAAAAGGATATATCAAGAGCGTCTGTAATGGCTTTTGCTACAGAGACTATGGGAAGTGTAGCATATACGTTATTAAAATTAGTAGATAATGACTTTCTGAATAAATCTGATGAAGAACAAATTAAGGATATTCAAAACTTAAATATGACACCTTATACAATAGAAAAAAATGTTAAGACTATAAGCAATAAAATATCCGTAATGCAAATAGAAATAAATAATTTTATAAAGTATGAAGGGCATAAGGAAGGTTTTTTAAAAGAATTACTTTATGGCCAAAATTCCTATGGAATTGAAAAAAGAACCAAGTGTCTACTTAAAATAACTAAAAAAAGTGAACTTGGAATAAATAGAATTAAATCTAAAAACTTTAATGAAAAAAATGCAACTAATAAATGGTGTCCTTATAACAGAAAAAGTTGCATTGGTTGTGATTATATGATTGCTTTAAGATACTTTATATATGAATTTGAAAGAAAGTTCAATGAAGTGTTAGCCGATTTAGAATGTGCTGAAAGTGAATTAGATCGTGAAATAGCTATAGAAAGTATAAACAAATTATATGTTCCATTAATGACAGATTTAGAGTTTTTTATTGGTGATGAAATTAATAATGTAATTGATAAAAAAAGATACTTAAAGTTAGTAGAAACTACTTAGACCAGCTAGTTAAAGTCAACTATTTATTTTAAAATTGTTTATAGTTATTTA
>NZ_CALEVF010000236.1 GCF_937920395.1 uncultured Clostridium sp.
TCTATGTATATTATAGTTTAAATTTGTCTAATAATCAAAATATTCCACCATTATTGTATAAAATAAAAAAGCCTCAACCGAAGCTTCTTTCAAAACAAAATGCGCTAGTGTGAGAACTTCTATCTTCTCAACCAACGCATTAAATATTTTTCATTAAATTCTAATAGTATTATTTATTATTTATTATTTAAATTTTCTAAAATTGTCTCAGCAATCTTATGGCTTGATTGAGGATTTTGACCAGTTATAAAATTTTTGTCTACAACTACTTTCTCAGTGAAATCTGCACCTTTATCAACAATTGCTCCTTGCTCTCTTAATCTACTTTCTACTGCGAAAGGAACCTTATCTGCTAAACCAGCAAGCACTTCTTCAGTATCAGTAAAAGCAGTTAAATTTTTACCATCTACAAAATATTTTCCATCTTTATTTTTAATGTTAACAAAAGCTGCAACCCCATGACATACACCAGCTACAATATTTCCATTATTATAAGTATCTAAAATTAATTTTTCTATATTTTTATTATTTACAAAGTCGATTAAAGGACCATGGCCACCTGAAAATAATATAGCATCATAAGAATTTCTCATGGTAGCTTCTAAAGCTTGTGTATTCTCTAATAATTTGTTGACCTCTTCATATTCACTCGGAATTCCATTTGGAATAGATACTTTATCTAAAATTACTTTCCCACCTAAAATTGAAGCTATGTCTACTTCTACTCCAGCTTTTTTGAATACATTGTATGGTTCTGCAAGTTCTTCTAACCATAACCCAGTTGGATGGCCATTCATATTGCTCTCACTTGTGGAAATTAATAATATTTTTTTGTTCATATTTTTTCTCCTTTTTGATAATTATTTTCTTCAACTTTCTATTTATTAAATGATAGTAATTATTTCATCCTCTTTCAATCTAGATTTACGTAACTCAGCGTTAAAATCATTATCACTGCGATAGCCTAATCCAACTATAGTAATTGCTGTATATCCTTTTTTGCTTAAACCTAACTCTTCATCTAAAACTTTTGCATCAAAACCTTCCATTGGTACAGCATCAATGCCAAGAGTCGCAACACCTAATAAAAAATTACCAATGTTTAAATACACTTGTTTATCCATCCAATTTTGTAAATCTTTTTCATCATCACGATGTATACTTACAAATTTCGAACGTCCCATATGTTGGTTACCTTTAAATTCTTTCTCAGTAAAACGACCATCGACATCTTCTTTTTCTAATACATGAAGTAAATATTCTTCATCCATATCAGTTCTTGAACAAAATACAACAACATGAGATGCACCTACCACTTTAGCTTCATTAAAATTAAAAAAGCCTTGAGTACTTTTACTAATTTGTTTTTTACCTTCATCTGTATTTGCAATTACAAAGTGCCATGGTTGACAATTAACGCTAGATGCACTAAGTCTTAAAAGAGCCTTTATTTTGATAAAATCCTCATCAGAAATTTTCTTTGTAGAATCAAACTCCTTTGTAGAATAACGTGTGTTTAAAATTTCAATTAAATTCATATTCTTTTTCTCCTCTTATAAATAATTTAGTATTTTTTAGAAAGCAGCTTTATATATATTTAGTACATCCTTTGCATCTAGTGGTTTGAAGCTTCCAAGTTTTCCGCGTACAGTAGCTTGTTTTGCCATTTCTTCTAGTTTTTCTTCCTTAATTCCAACTTCTCTTAATGTTGAAGGTATTCCTAATGATGCAAAGTGCTCTCTTGTTTTTTTAATAGCATTATGAGCTATTTCATATTTGTCAGAGCTATCATCAAGTCCCCAAACATTAACTCCATATTCAACAAACTTGTTTACTGTATTATCATTTAGTGCATACTCCATCCAATGTGGTGTTAAAATTGCAAGTCCAACCCCATGAGTAATATCATAGAATGCACTTAACTCATGCTCCATTGCATGAACACTCCACTCTGTTTCTTTTCCGTAACTTAACAAACCATTTATAGCAAGACTTGAAGTCCACATTAAATTAGATCTTGCTTCATAATTTGTAGGATCAGACATTGCTATTTTTCCATATTTTATACAAGTTTTAAGAAGTGCTTCCGCCATTCTATTTTGCATAAAAGCTTCATTTGTATTACTAAAGTACACTTCAAAAATATGACTCATTATATCAGCTGTGCCTGCTGCTGTTTGATTTTTAGGCACTGAAAATGTATAAGTAGGGTCTAATATTGAAAACCTAGGTGCCATATCTTTATTACCAGTGGCTAATTTTTCACTAGTTTCTAAATTTGTAATTACTGCTCCTGCATCCATTTCAGAACCAGTCGCTGCTAATGTTAGTATAGTTGCAATTGGAAGAACTTTATTTACTTTTCTTGGATCAAGCACAATGTCCCATGCATCACCATCATAATAATAGCCAGCTGCTATTACTTTTGAGCAGTCAATTACACTTCCCCCACCTACAGCAAGTATAAGTTCTACTTTATTTTCTCTACATATTTCAATCCCTTTTTTTACGCTTGATATTCTTGGGTTAGGCTCTACACCTGATAACTCGAAGAAACTTATTTCATTTTTATTAAATATGTCTGTAATTTTACCATATAATCCACTTCTCTTTATGCTACCACCACCGTAAACAAGTAAAACTTTAGAACCATATTTCTTTACGTTTTCTGCTAGTTTATCTATTTTATCTTTTCCAAAAAATATTTCTGTCTGTATTGAATAATCAAAATTTAACATTTATAATCTCCTTCATTTTAAAATTTACTTTTATTAGTATTACCCGAACTTAAAATGCTATAATAACTTATTATAATTTCATAACCATTTTTTTCTCCAAAGAATTAAAACCTTCAGGAGTATGAGTTGATAAATAAACTGTATCATTTTGCTTAATAAATTCTCTAACCTTTGATAAACTTTTAGCGGCTAAGTCTTTATCCTCGAACACAACCGAGAGTTCATTCCTTCTTAAGGCCTCATCTGTGTATGTTATATCCCCATGAATCATATAATATAAATCATTATCTTCTACAACAACTATGGAATTTCCATTAGTATGGCCAGGGGCAGGTAACATTCTAACGCCATCAGCTATTATCTTACTGCTCTCAAAGTTTTTATATTTACCATCCTCAAATTTAACTTTGGTTATATTTTTTGCATCCAATTTCAAATCATTTGCTTCAGTTTCAGAGATATAAATTTTAGAATCATTAAATAATCTTATTTCTCCAGAATGATCAGGATGTTTATGAGTAATAATAACTTTATCTATATCAGAAGGTTTATATCCAACATTTTTTAGAGCTGTTACAAAGTCAGCAATTTTCTCTCCCATGTATAACATTTGATTTGGAGTTCGTTCAAAAGGTGCTGTTTCAATTGGAAGTCCTGTGTCTACTAAAATAAGTTCTTTTCCTGTGTCTATTAAATAATTCTGTAAACTAGCTGGGTATACTTTATTTTGGTCCACATCTTCTTTCTTCATAGAGCCACCTAAAGCAAATGCCTCGCTCATCTCGCCATTTTTATAAAATTTCAAAGCTATAATTTTCATTTTATTCTCTCCTTTTAATTTCTAATAAATAGTACGATTCATATAACTATTTCAGAATTACACATACTATTAATAAATATGTTAATATATATTAACATATTCCTTATAAAACTTTTAATAAGTAATTTAAGTTTTCGTCAATTTAATAAATTTTGCAACATTTAGTTTTATGCAATTAAATTGCTTATTTATAATATACAATCTTTTAATCTTAATGTCAATGGTTTTAATTTAAATATCTCTAATTTATACAATGTGGTGGACGATTCATGTTTGCTTCAACTTTGAATGACACCCGATCACAGTAATTAAAAAAATTTTTCTTTATAATGGGAACAGTAGTCTTGATACAAATACTACAAATACTAATGTTATAGAACTAAGTAGAGTTGATGTCATAACAGCTAACGAAGCAAAATCAGCATGATTATTTCTTTCAACCGCAATAAGAGCAGTATTAACTGCAGTTGGAATAGCAGATGAAATCACTAATGTTTGAGCTGTTACTCCAGTAATACCAATTACTTTTAATATTAAAAAAGCAATAATAGGCCCCCCTAATAATCTAGTCACATTTGAAATATAGACATCGACATTTGTAAATGAGAGTTTCGTCTTTGATAGTTGTGCTCCTAATGTAATTAAAGCAAAAGAAATCAAACCATTTTGTATGTAGACTAAACCAGGCCATATCGCCATGTTTTCTAATCTAAAAGGTAATGCCTTTAAAATAAATGCAAGTGGAATCATATAGATAGTTGGCATTTGAAGGATGCTTTTTACAGAATCCTGCCAAGTCATATTACCTTTTCCAGCATTAAAAAAGCCTATTGTATTTGTTGAGATATTTTGTACAATTAATACCACAATCTGAGTAGTTAATGCTACAGCTAAATAAGGTGTTTTCCCATTTATTAAGAAGGGACCACTGCTAAAAATCAGAGTAATTAAAGGTATTCCTATATTTCCAGAATTATAAAACATAATAGAATTTGTGAATGCATTTTTAAATCCTTCATCATACCTTCTTACTTTTGAAATAATAGTAGTGATTATTGAATTTACAATTGCCAATATAACTACAAATACAAGTATTTTTAATACTTGCTTAGGCAATTTAGTTGAATAAATTTGCATAAAGATAAAAAAAGGTACGTAAACATAAAAGTTTATCTTGCTTAGTGTATTAATATCTAAGTTAAATTTTTTACTTAATAGGAATCCTATTATAATTATTAGCACCAAAGGTAAAATATTCTTGGTAAGTATATATATAAATATGTCCATTTAAATCCTCCAATATAAGTTATGTTATAAATTACTATTTATTACTAGATATGACCATATATACTTAAAGATTGTCTACCCATAGATTAAAATTTATGTATATATTTACTATTTAAACCATTATACCATTGCTAGAACTATTTACAAATGAAAAAACGACCAGGGAATATGATTTAATGTTAGGGTTATAAGTTTAAATATAATCGTTTTCACTTGACGTATTAAGTGATTTATTGTAATATTAACTTGTAATTTGAGTAATGATAAAAAATAACAATTTTACCGATTTATAAATAAATAAACAAATAAATAGGAGGATCTTTAAATGAAAGGTTATGGAGTAATAGAAAATGGAAAACACGGTTGGATAGAAAAAGAAAAACCAGTGGCTGGACCCATGGACGCTGTTATGCGCCCTATCGCAGTAGCAATTTGTTCTTCAGATACTCATGCAATGCATGGTGGCGCAGGTGAATTAAAAAATGTTATACTTGGTCATGAATCTATAGCTGAAGTTGTGGAAGTAGGTAATATGGTTAAGAATTTTAAACCAGGAGACGTTGTGGTTGTTCCATGTAACACACCAAACTGGGAAGAAGTTGCACTTCAACAGAGAAATTCAAATAATGCCCATGATGCAGGTCTAATGGCAAGTTTTAAATTTATTTTATCTAAAGACGGTGTTTTTGCAGAATTTTTCTCTGTGAACAATGCCGATGCAAATTTGGTATTATTGCCTGAAGGTGTATCAGTGGATGCAGCGCTTATGGCTACGGATATGATGTCAACAGGTTTTTATGGTGCTGAAATGGCAGATATTCAGATAGGTGATACAGTAGTAGTGTTTGGTATCGGCCCTGTTGGACTTATGGCTGTAGCTGGTGCTAAACTTAGAGGTGCAGGTAGAATCATAGCTATTGGAACAAGACCTAATTGTATTGCACTTGCCAAAGAATATGGTGCTACCGACATCATAAGCTACAAAGAAGGAAATGTTGTAGAGCAGATCTTGGCACTCGAAGGCGGCAAGGTAGATAAAGCAATTATTGCTGGTGGAAATGCAGATTCAATGAATCAGGCTCTACAGATTGTAAAGAACAATGGTAATGTTTCGAATATCAACTTCTTTGATGGCAGTGAAACATTCAACATACCAACATATAACTGGGGCCTCGGTATGTCTGATATAACAATCCGCGGTGGTTTTTGCCCAGGTGGTGCACTAAGAATGAAAAAAATGCTTAATCTAATTAAGAATGGAAGAATTTCGCCTGAGAAGTTATTGAACTATAAGTTTGAAGGTTTTGACAAAATCAAAGATGCCTTCATTCTAATGGATGAAAAGCCAAAAGATCTAATTAAGCCTGTTGTTCATATTCAATGGTAGTTATTAGAAATTAAAAATACTTATAATAATTAACATACTTAAAATCCTATAAATCATAATATAATTATGATCTATAGGATTTTTATGTTCTAAAGCTCTTAGTATTTGGGATATATTTAAACTTTTTAAATAAAAACATAAAAATAAATTATATTATCTTCCAGTAGTAAACATTCTCCTAACATTGAGTTGAGTTAACTTAACATTTTTCAACATCAAATTAACCTAAAAATATGTTTAATGCTGTATTATTAAGTTTATAAAGAGTTGCTACATAAAAACTATTGGAATGGAGGTTTTACTATTGTTTATAGTGTTACTTATTTTGATAGCCTACTATGTTACTTTTAAATTATGCAAAAGTGCTGCTACCGATACTCAAGAATTAGAAGACAAGTTGTTTTTAGAAACTTATGTTAACACAAAGCACTAAGAATCAAGTAACTCATGACATTAAATAATCTAATTTTATAATTCTTTTCCACAGCATTTCTTATATTTCTTGTCACTTCCACAAGGGCAAAGATCATTTCTACCAATTTTAGGTTCCTCTCGTACTCTGGGTTCCTGTGGGTGATAATAATTTAGGCCATCTTCGTTTGCTTCGCTATGATCTTCATCAAAAAATCTGTCTGCTATATGTTTATATTTACCTGACTGCTTTTTATACTCCACTTGGAGCTTTTTTCTTTCAATGTTATTAGTTAACTTACTAAAGAACTCTGCCTTTAAAGCATAAAAATCCGGATAATCTTTTTCTAGTTTTTTAATAGAAGTTTTGTCGTTATCATAATTATCTAATACGATATACTCCTGAAAATGAGTCATTGCTTCTTTTTCTTCTTCATCGTGCATCCCTAATTCATTATTTGGAAGTACATTGAAAGCAATCAGATCCACAATCTCTTGTTTTATTTTTTTATCTTCTTTTATTTTACGAAAATCATCAATATATCTTATATAGTTTTCGATTTCGTTTTTAATCTTTAATACCTCTTTATCTTCCGGTAAAATCTTTGTTGCCTTCTCTATTATCTTTTTAGCATCTTCCATTTTTTCCATTTGCATTAAATAAGATGCTAGGTCAGATAATGTAGAGGTTATATCCTCTTTTATTTCATCATTATTTATTGCAATCTCTACCAACTTATCTATAGGTTTATGTATTGAGGAAAACATTTCAAAGTTCATATCAATAGTTATTAACTCTAAATATATTATAGTATTATCCTTTATATCAGTGACTACCTCTAAAGCCTTTTCTAAAACATTTCTAGCATTCAGATATTCATTACTTTCTACATAAGCTTCACTTAAGCCAAGCCACAAAGAAATATTGTCACTATCAAGTTCTATTGCCTTGTTGTAGGCTGAAATAGCCTTTTTATGCCAACCTCTGTTTAAATAAGCATTAGCTAAATAGCCTGCAAATGCTGAGTTTTCGGGTTCGTCAGAAGTTAATTCTTCATATATCGTCAGAGCTTTACCACTGTTACTATTTTTTAAATACACTTCTGCAAGCAATACTTTTACTATTAGAGATTTTGAATCCTCTTTGTGCATATTTTGAAGAATTTTAATTGCTTTGTTTAATTTTTCTTCTTCCATATAGGTTGTTGCTAATCTATAATTTTCTTTCACATCAGAATCTAAATTATTTATTAAATCATACTGTTTTCTAGTTTTTTCATTACTTAAAATTTCGTAAGCTTTTCTAATATCCATAAATTCTACTTCAAATCTATCCGGTGGATATTTTCTTACACTCTTAAAGTAAGCCCCTTTTATATCCTCTTTTGAAGCCAGCGCGGTTAGTTCTAATATTTCATAATAATCTTTCATTTATATCACCTTTTCTCTCTATTCTTTAGTATATTTAATTTTTTATCTAAAGTTATTCACATTTGCTATTTTAACATTTCACACTCCTCTAAAATATCTTACCAAATATTATCCACTATAATTATATAACAAACATAATTAGTCACGCAACCCTAATGGAATGTTGTTTTTTACAATATCAAAAGATTTCAAAAAGGAACTAATATTTAAGCTCTTCTAAACACCACTTCATATATATTTAAAAGTACAGATATAATATATGACTGAATTAATATCATTAGACATGATTCTGAAATTCTTGGAATCCACAAAACCATAAACCCTATACTAGAAAGTCCAGGTATAAACAATATTAAAAAATAAGTGTTAATTGTTGAAATTATGATTGCAGGTAATCCTATCGCAAAAATCATTTTAATATAGTTATCATATAGTTTGTTTTCATTATTAATTTTTTTAATACAATTATTAACAAACAAAATTGCAAAACCAAGTACCGCTATAATCTCGAGCCCTATACCAATAAACTGAGTTTTCTTTCCAAGTGAAAACATCATTCTTCCTAAATTTGATTTTGGAAATACTAAGATTACAATATTATTAATAACCCCTATTAATCCTAAAGCCACAAAAGATGTAATATAGTATTTTACTAATTTCTCAGTATCAGCACTTTTTACATATTTCCATATTAACCCTGGAATAAAACCTGAAAGCATGGTTGTTAAAGTAAACAATGGGATATATGGGCCCATAGGTCTTAATATATATGCAAGAATGTCAGCAATTCCTCCAGCAAATGCTCCATAAATCGGTCCATAAATAATTCCAGGAAGAATATAAAAGATACCATCAAAGCTAATTCTCATAGCACCTGCACCACCTATTGGAATCATTATACTAAGCGACCTTATAACTACTGCAATTGCAATGAAAACGGAAGTTGAAACTAATTTTTTTGTATTCATTTTTTCTTTCATTTAATAATCTCCGTAGTTAACCTATTTATTACGCAAAGGGCATTGACAACAGAAAAAATTAATACGGCTGCCAAATTTGCTGTAACATCATCTTGATCAAATCTTGGTGAAACTTCAGCTATATCAAAACTTACTACCTTATTTGACCTTAAAATATATTTAAGAAACTTTATTACGCGTTCAGGATCTAACCCAAGGGGCTGCGATGAACTTACTCCTGGTGCAAAAGCTGTAGAAAATACATCGGAACATATAGTTACATATAGATAATCTTTTAATTTTATAAAGTCATCTATATCTTCCATCAGCTTCCAATTGTCGTTATCTATAATATCCTTCGCAAGCATATACTTAACTCCAAGTGTATCAGCTGTTTTAAAAAGATCTATAGTGTTACTGTGTTTTTGAACTCCAATACATAGATAGGAATATTCAAGTTCTCTGCGTGTACATATATCTGCCATTTGCCTAAACATTGTTCCGGAGCTGGTTACTTGTGTATAAGGCCTTAAATCAAAGTGAGCATCAAAATTTATTATCCCAATATTAGGTTTTTTGCTCCTTTGTGATAAGTAATTTAATGTACCCATATAATTTCCAAAAGCGACTTCGTGACCACCGCCTAAGACAATAGGAAAAAGATTTAAGCTTAAAACTTTTTCGATTGCTTTGGATAGTAGCTCTTGACTTTCTTCAAGATTACAGTCCTCACAGCATATATCTCCTACATCAAAAAGTTTTACTTCCTTTGAAAAATCGCATGGTAGATTAGATAATTCTTTTCTTATGCTTTGGGGACCCTTTGCTGCTCCTGTCCTACCACCATTACGTCTTACCCCTTCATCACAACAAAAACCAATAAAAGCAAATCCTAATTTTCCTGTATAGATACTTATATCGTCTCTTTTTAAATCTATTATCTTTACACATTGATGCCATCTAAAAGCATCATAATTAGTTTCACTATCAGTTCGTCCCTGCCAAACCCCTTCTTTTGTTATTTTATAATTTTTATCAAACATAATAATTAGCCTCCCAATTTTTTTATAAATATAAATAGCTATCATCATTATATTTAGAAAATAATGTTTACTATACCAAACATCTTAAAAACAACCCAAGGCAAATGATGATTTACCTTGGGTTGTAGCCCTATTATATAACTACTTTACTAAGTATTCGTTTTTCTCTCTCAACAACATTAGTTTCAAGAAGCGATACTTTTTTTTCAAATGTAGCTACAAACTCACTATCATTTATTGAGGATAAATTTATTTTCACATTGCACAGAGCTGATAAAACTGCACTTCTCGCCATCATAGCTGACACAGCAGCATCTGTTACTGCATTTTTATTTCCATGTTCTACTGCTTTTTCTGAATAATCCATAAGTCTATATGCATTTTCTGCTATTTTGTATGGGGTCTCTGAAGCATGCTTTAATGCATTTTGGATAGTTTCTTTTCTTATAGCCTTTTCTTCATCATTGTTTTTGGGTAATTTGAAGGCATCCATTACACCATGAAAAGATTCTGAATCTGCATCAATATATCCTATAAACTTTTCTTTATATATATTTGCTTGTTCATAAACTTCTTTCATCGTAACTTCACTATCTTCATAACCCTTTTTACCAATGGTTAAACTTGCAACCATTGAAACAAGTGCTGCAGCAGATGCACCTGATAGAGCTGCAATACTTCCTCCTCCTGGCACAGGACAATTTTGGGATGTTTGATCAATGAATTCTCTAACACTTTTATCAACTAACAACATAATAATGTTCTCCTCCCTCTATATTTTAGATATAACGTGAATAAATGGCTAAAATAATCCTGTTATAACCCCATTTTCATCTATATCCATCTTTTGTGCGGCCGGAACCTTAGGAAGTCCTGGCAATGTCATTATATTTCCAGCTTCACATACTATAAAACCTGCCCCTGCAGAAACTCTTACCGTTTTTATTGTAATATTAAATCCTTTTGGAGCTCCAAGAAGTTTACTGTCATCGGAGAAAGAATATTGAGTTTTAGCAATACATACAGGCATCTTATCAAGACCTAATTCTTCAATTTTTTTCATTTGTTTTTTAGCACTTGATTCAAATACAACTCCATCTCCACCATATATTTCGCGAACAATAGTATTAAGCTTATCTTGTATTGAACTATTTACATCATAAATAGGTTTAAAGTTTGATTGTTCTGTTTCTACAAGTTTAACAAGCTTTTGTGCCATTTCCACTCCGCCTTCAGATCCTTTAGCCCAAACTTCATTAAGTGCTACTTCAACACCAAAGTCTTTACATCTTTTTAAAAGAAGTTCTATTTCCTTTTCTGTATCGTTAGTAAATCTGTTTACAGCAACCATTACAGGTACATTAAACTTTCTTATATTTTCAACTTGCTTTATTAAATTCTCAAATCCAATATCAAGAGCTTTAAGATTTTCCATTCCTAAATCTGATTTAGCTACTCCACCATGCATTTTTAGTGCTCTAATAGTAGCAACTATTACTGTAGCCGCTGGTTTCAATTGTCCATATCTACATTTTATATCAAAAAACTTTTCTCCACCAAGATCAGCACCAAAACCTGCCTCAGTTACTAAATAATCTCCCAGTTTAAGTCCTAGCTTTGTAGCTATAAGACTATTGCAGCCATGAGCTATATTCGCAAATGGTCCACCATGTATTATTGCTGGTGATTTTTCTAATGTCTGAACTATATTGGGCTTTATAGCATCCTTCATTAAAAGAGTCATTGCGCCATTAACCTTAAGATCCTTTGCGGTTACTGGTTTACCATCCATGTTATAAGCTACTATTATCTTACCAAGTCTATCTTTGAGATCCATTAAATTTTTAGAAAGACAAAGAATAGCCATTACCTCTGATGCAACGGTAATCATAAAACCATCTTCTCTTGGGAACCCGCACACCTTTCCACCAAGACCAACAACTATATTTCTAAGAGCTCTGTCATTCATGTCCATAACTCTTTTAAAAACAATCTGCCTAATGTCTATTTTAAGACTATTTCCCTGATGGACATGATTATCAAGCGCTGCACAAAGAAGGTTGTTTGATGCAGTTATAGCATGCATATCCCCTGTAAAGTGAAGGTTAATATCCTCCATAGGAACTACCTGAGCATATCCACCGCCTGCTGCTCCACCCTTTATTCCAAATACAGGTCCCAAGGAAGGCTCTCTTAAAGCTATCCACGTCTTCTTACCTATTCTATTTAAAGCATCTCCAAGACCAATAGTTGTAGTTGATTTCCCCTCACCTGCAGGAGTTGGAGTGATTGCTGTTACAAGTATCAGTTTTCCATCCGCTTTATCTTTTAATCTATCAAAAATACTTAAAGAAACCTTTGCCTTATACTTACCATAAGATTCTAATTCATCCTCATCAATTCCGAATTTTTCAGCAATTTTTGTTATTGGTAGCATATTAGCCTTTTGAGCTATTTCAATATCACTTGGAACAATATTCATATAATTCAACCCCTCATCATATTTAATTATATTGTTTTTAATTCCTTATTCTGAAAGCTTCTTTTCAAGTATTTGACTTATATCAAAGTTTTCTATTTGAAGATAATATTCAGCACAGTCTATCAATGCTTTCATAGGAACCAATCCAATAACTTCACTACCAACAACTGGTACTCCATAACGCTGAGCTTCCATCTTAACCATTTCATGAGCTCTGTATACCGCAGTCTTTTCATAATTTACAAGATTCATAGAAATTTGAACTATATTTCTCTCGCTAAGCTTTACACCCATAGCCTTTACAAATCTAAGCCCACCTCCTATAAATCTTACCTTTTTAGCAATTGCAGTTGCAATTTCCATATTATCTGTGCCTAAGTTCACATTGTATGCTACAAGTGGAAATCTAGCCCCTATAACAGTGCATCCGCTTTTTTCATTCATTTCGCATGGGCCAAAATCAGGTTTCCATTCTGGAAGTTTTATTTTTTCAAAAAATCCTTCATATTGACCTTTTCTAATATTAGCAAGATTTGTTCGAGCCTTGCAAGTAGCTGCATCTTCATAAAGATAAACAGGAATATTTAATTCTTCGCCAACCTTCTTTGCAAGTTCTTTAGCCATCAAGACACATTCCTCTGTTGTAACATCCTGAATTGGAATAAATGGAACAACATCTGTTGCTCCCATTCTTGGATGAGCACCCTTTTGAGTCCTCATATCTATAAGTTCTGATGCTCTTTTAATTAGCTGAAAAGCAGCCTTTTTAGCGTCTTCCGGTGCAGCAACAAATGTTACAACTGTTCTGTTATGGTCTTTATCAGAAGAATAGTCAAGTAGTTTTACATTTTCTGCATTTCTCACTTCATCAACTATACTTTCAATTATTTGCTTATTTCTACCTTCACTAAAATTTGGAACACATTCTACTAATTTTGCCATACTATTATCTCCTTTACTATTTAGGATTAATTATATATTAACAACTACATTTCCATCTTTAATTACTTTCTCTACAATGTTTATACCTGTATTATATGGTATAAAATTATAAGAAGGATATTTCAAAATAACAATGTCCCCCTTTTTACCAGGGTCTATACTTCCAATGGAATCTGCTCTACCGATAGCCGCAGCACCATTTATTGTAAGCGCAGTTATAGCTTCTTCCATACTCATCTTCATATATATCGCTGCCACTGCAAATACCAAAGGGATTGAATATGTAAAACAACTCCCTGGATTAAAATCTGATGCTAGTGCCACGCCGCATCCACTATCAATCATCTTCCTTGCTCTTGCATATGGCTCTTTTAAGCAAAATGCAGTACATGGAAGGAGAGTCGAAATTACTTTTTTCTCAGCCATTGCCTTTATTCCCTCGTCTGAAGCATGTAATAAATGATCAGCAGATATTGCCCCCACCGCTGCTGCAAGCTCTGAACCTCCAAGAGTAACTATTTCATCCGCATGAAGTTTAAGTTTAAAACCCATTTCTTTTGCTTTTAAAAGAAGTTTTCGTGATTCCTCTACAGAAAAAACCTTGTCTTCACAAAAAACATCACAAAACTCTGCAAGATTCTCATCTTTAACAACAGGGAGCACATTATCTATAATAAAGTCAATATACTCATTATTTTTCCCTTTGTATTCAGGTGGGATTGAATGAGCACCTAAAAATGTAATTGCGAGGTCCATAGCATGCTCTTCATTAAGTTTCTTCATAACCTTAAGCTGCTTTATTTCCGTATCTAAGTCAAGGCCATAGCCACTTTTACCTTCCACAGTTGTTACTCCAAGCTTAATCATGTCATTAAGCCTTTCAAACCCAACATTATAAAGTTCCTTTGCAGAAGCATTCCTTGTTGCTTTTACAGTGTTTTGTATTCCACCGCCTCTCTCCATTATGTCCATATAGCTATCTCCCCTGAGTCTCCAAGCAAATTCTTCTGCCCTATAGCCACCAAATATAAAATGAGTGTGAGAGTCTACAAATCCTGGAAGCACACATTTATTAGATGCATCTATAACTTCATAATCTTCTTCATTGTAAATTTTCAATATTTCTTCTGTAGTATTAACCGCTTTAATTATGCCGCCTTCAATTACAACGGCCCCATTTTTAATGGTATGAATATTTTTCATTTCCTCACCGTATTTTGCATTGAACCCGCTACAAGTAACAAGCTCCGATGCATTTTTTATAAGTAGATCTTTTTTTTTCATAAGCACATCCCTCTCAAATATATTACTTATCAAAATACTTACTTACAGTATCCGATACGAGTTTTTCATTTGCTAAATAAGGAATAGTAACATGGTCTGTTCCCATATGTGTATTATTAAATTCTATGACCGTTTCTATTGAATGCTCATTTCTTGCCCAAGAACGTCTTGCAACTCCACTCATAACATCCCATGAAATTGCAGATTTAATTATCTCATCTACTCTATAACTTCCATCAAGTACAAGACCAAATCCTCCATTTATAGATTTTCCAACTCCAACGCCACCCCCGTTATGAAGTGCTACAAGACTCATGCCCCTTGCTGCATTTCCTGCAAAACATTGCACAGCCATATCTGCCATAACGTTACTTCCATCTTTTATATTAGAAGTTTCTCTAAATGGTGAATCAGTACCACTTACATCATGATGATCTCTACCCATCATAACAATTCCTATCTCTCCTTTTCTTACCATTTCATTAAACTTAAGAGCTATATTTACTCTTCCTGTAGCATCCTGATAAAGTATTCTTGCTTTGGTACCAACCACAAGATTATTTTTCTCAGCATCCCTTATCCAATTATAGTTATCTCTATCCTGATATCTTCTATTTGGATCTATACAGCTCATTGCAGCATGATCTGTTTTAATTAAGTCTTCATTTTTCCCACTTAAACATACCCATCTAAATGGTCCATATCCATAATCAAATAGTTGAGGTCCCATTATATCTTCTACATAAGATGGAAATATAAAGCCATCCTTTTCATCTACTCCATTTTTAGATATTTCCTTAACTCCAGCATCATAAATTGCTTTCATAAATGAGTTACCATAATCAAAGAAATATGTTCCTCTTTCAACCAATATTTTTATAAGTTCAAAATGACGTCTTAAACTCTTATCAACTAACTTACAAAAGGTGTCCCTATCATTAGCAAGGAGTTCAGTTCTTTCCTCAAATGTTACTCCCTTAGGACAATAACCACCTTCATATGCAGCATGACAGGATGTTTGGTCAGATAACAAGTCAATCTTTTTGTTATTTTTAACTATATACTCTAGCAAATCAACTATATTTCCATGATATCCAATTGACATTGGCTCTTTCTTTTTCAAATATTCCTCCGCAATTTCAAATACCTCATCAAGATCTGATGATTGCCTCATAACCCATCCTTGATCAAGTCTTGTTTGAATTCTTGATTCATCGACCTCAGCTACAATGCCAACACTATTTGCAATTTCAATTGCTTTTGGCTGAGCTCCACTCATACCACCCAAACCTGATGTTACAAATATATGACCTCTTAAGTCACCATCATTGGGAATTCCAAGCTTCATTCTACCTGCATTTAATAAAGTATTATAAGTGCCATGAACTATTCCCTGAGGTCCTATATACATCCATCCGCCGGCAGTCATTTGTCCGTAATTTGCAACACCCATTTCCTCTGCTATTTCCCAATCCTTTTGATTATCAAACATGCCTATCATTAATGCATTTGTAATTATTACTCTTGGTGCACCAGGTTTAGATTTGAAAAGCCCAAGAGGATGTCCGGATTCTAAAACCAAAGTTTGATCTTGAGTCATTATCTGTAGATATTTCTTTATAAGTCTATATTGCATCCAATTTTGGCATACACTTCCTGTTTCACCGTATGTAACAAGCTCATAAGGATATAAAGCCACATCCGAATCAAGATTATTATCAATCATAACCTGAAAAGCTTTACCTTCGGTACATTTTCCTTCATATTCATCTATTGATTTTCCATATATTCTTCCTTCAGGGCGAAATCTGTATCCATATATTCTGCCTCTTGTAGTAAGCTCCTTCATAAATTCTGGTATAAGCTCCTCATGATACTTATCTGGAATATAACGAAGTGCATTCTTAAGTGATATTTCTGTCTGAGATTTTGAAAGGTGGAAACCTCTATCTGGAGCTCTTCTTATCCCCTTAACAAATTTAGGCATATCAGGTAAATAATCATCTAAAGAAATTGTCATAGCCTCTTTAATATTCATGTTGTTAATCATTCATTATCCTTCCTTTCTATATTTTAACATACTTACATTTTAGTAAAGAATCGTCATTAAAACATCTATTTTTTAAGTTTATCATCTAAAATAATTTAAGTAGTTAGGAATATTGAAGCTCTTATAATACTCGCTTCTTCCTGACTGCTATAAATTTTGAGTTCTGAATTGTTTTCTTTTTCTGTTGTAGTTAATAATACTAAATCACCCTTGTTAAGATTTATTATTTTCTTTGTTCCTGTAACTATTTTCGCATCACCTTTCACTACATAAAAAGCTTCTGTTATTTGAGAAAACTTTAAAGGAGCATTCACATTGCTGTATAATATTATATCTTTAGTCTCACCTTTATCTAAAAAAATTGATTCTAATTTTCCATTATAATCTTGTGCCATCATTAAATTAAAATCTATTACCTTACCAAAACTCTTTGTTGTCCACTCTCCACTAAAATTATCCTGTTCAAATCTTTTTAGCACAGTATTATAATGTCCTTCATGTTTAAGAAGTATTTCTCCTTCAATAACCATAATAATTCTAGCTATTCCTGGTAAAGATGTAAATATAGATTCTTCTACTTCAACCTTTGCAGAACTTAGCCTCCATTTAAAATTACGATTAACATATAGCGAATCCCTAGGATAAATACAAAGCTCAGTTGTTGTACCCCCACGCCATTTACTTGTTTTATATTGCTGTTTTTTAATTATTTCAATATTGTAAGACATTTATAAATCCTCCTGCTACTTCTTAAGATAAACTAATTCCTCTAAGAAGTATTACATTTTCATGTAACCTTTTAAGGAATTAGTTTATTTGTTTATTAATTTTTATTATTTGATTTCTCGCACTCTCTAAGCTCAAAATTACATTCCTTGAGAGGGACTATCTTTGTTTTGTTTACTATCTTGTATCCAAGATAAAAACCTATAACCACAAAAATAATTCCATAGTTAGTTATAAAGTCAAACCAGCTGAAGGTCGTAGCTTTGAAAACCCATATATTGGCACCAAATAAAACAACAACACAAAGTATTAATGCAAATATAGGACCAAAGGGATACCACAATGCCTTATATTTTAAGTCTTCAATTTTTCTACCTTGAGCAACATAAGCTTTTCTGAATCTGTAGTGACAAACTGCTATTCCCAACCATGCTATGAAGATTGTAATTCCAGACAAGTTGTAAAGTATATAGTATATCTTACCATCACCAACAAGCGATGCAAGGAAAGCTGTTGATGCAACAGCTGCGGTAAGAATAAGTGCATTTGTTGGAACACCTCTCTTATTTAATTTTCCAAAGCATTTTGGAGCTTTTCCTTCTTTAGCCATCGCGTATATCATACGAGATCCTGCATAAAGTCCTGAGTTTCCACATGAAAGAACAGAAGTTAATATAACTGCATTCATTATAGAAGCCGCAGCTGCAATACCAGATCTTTGGAATACCATAGTAAATGGGCTAAATGCTACATCTGATACACTATTTTTCAATAGATTGTGATCAGTAAAAGGAATAATAAAACTAATAACAGCAATTGCACCAATGTAGAATATAAGTATTCTCCAAAAAACTGTATTTATTGCTTTTGGTACATCTTTTTCTGGGTTTTCTGATTCACCAGCCGCAAGACCAACCACCTCTGTACCTGCAAAAGAAAATCCTGCTACTAAAAAGCCTGATAATATTGCTACTCCACCTCCTACAAATGGGGCAGCATGTCCTTTTCCATCGTTAATCACCCAATTACTAAAACCTATTGAATGACCTCCCATGATTCCAAATATCATAAGTACACCAACAACAAGAAATACAATAATTGTTACAACCTTAATACTTGCAAACCAAAATTCACCTTCACCATATGCTCTTGCAGACATGAGATTTAAACTTACTAAAATAATCAAGAATCCTATACTCCAAAATGTTGTTTGAGTATTAGGCAACCAAAATTTAATAACAAGTCCAGCAGCAACCAATTCTGCCGCAACAGTGATAGCCCAGTTAAACCAATAGTTCCAGCCTAGTGCAAATCCCAGTGCCGGATCAATAAATCTTGATGCATAGGTTTCAAATGAACCAGCACTTGGTATAAGTGTCGCCATTTCTCCAAGTGATGTCATTAAGAAATACACAAGAATACCCATAATACCGTATGCTACAAGTGCACCACCAGGTCCTGAAGAACTAACGGCGTTACCACAAGTAAAGAATAGGCCTGTTCCTATTGCACCCCCTATAGCAATCATATTCATATGTCTTGGTTTTAGAGATCGTTTTAACCCACTTTCACTTGTATTTGCTACTATATTATCACTCATAAAAACCTCCCTTTATTTTATGCTAATAATTAAATATCAACCTCGTTCATCCTCTCAGCTATAAAATAGTTTTTTGAATTTGTTGGATTTTATGTCCTTATATGATTTCTTAATATTCTATTTCAACTACTTTTTCTACTGCTTCTAATAATCTTCCGCTCTTAACAAGTTCAGTGACTCTATCTAAATCTTTATACATAACTATATCATACTCAATAAAGTCTACAGATTTTCTAACTAAATTGTAAGCTTCTTGGGTTGCCATGCCAAGCTTAAATCCAGCACCTTTTCTGAAATCTATAGCTTGACATGCAGCTAATATTTCTGTTGAAACTACTCTAGATGTATTATCAACTATATCTCTAGCTTTTCTTGCTGCTATTGTTCCCATACTAACTAAATCTTCTTGATTTGCTGATGAAGGTATTGAGTCTACTGATGCAGGATGAGCTAGTATTTTATTTTCAGATACTAAAGCTGCTGCTGCATATTGGGTAATCATAAATCCTGAGTTTAATCCACCATGTTTAGCTAAGAATGCTGGTAAATCATTTAATTGAGGGTTGATTAATCTTTCTAATCTTCTTTCAGATACGCTAGCAATTTCAGCTGCTCCAATTCCTAAGAAGTCAAAACTTAATGCCATAGGTTCTCCGTGAAAATTACCTCCTGAAATTACATCCCCTTCTTCTGTTACTATAGGATTATCTGTAACAGAATTTATTTCTATTTCAACTTTAGTTTTTACATAGTTTATAGTATCTTTACTTGCACCATGAATTTGTGGTACACATCTTAATGAGTAGGCATCCTGCACTCTTATTTCGCCTTGTCTTGTTACATAAGTACTACCTTCAACTAATTTTAATATATTTCTTGCTGTTGCTAGTTGTCCTGGATGTGGTCTTAGTACATGAAGTCTTGGATCAAAAGCATCTGTAATTCCTCTTAAAGCTTCCATTGTTAAAGCTGCCGCTATATCACTAGTTTTTAATAACCTTATGGCATCATAAGTAGCTAAAGCACCTGTTGCAGTTAAAACTTGAGTGCCATTTATAAGCGCTAATCCTTCTTTTGCATCAAGTTCTATTATGGTAATTCCTGCTCTTTCCATAGCAATGCTACCTGGTAATATCTCTCCTTTATACTCTGCTTCACCCTCACCAATCATAGGTAAAACCATATGTGCAAGTGGTGCTAAGTCTCCTGACGCTCCTAAAGATCCTTTTTCAGGAATTATTGGATAAACTCCTTTATTAATCATTTCAATCAGTGTTTGTAAAGTAGCCGGTCTTATTCCTGAAAATCCTTTTGATAGTGCATTAGCTCTTAAAAGCATTATAGCTCTTACAACATCATTTGAAAATTTAGGACCATATCCACAAGCATGTGAACAAATTAAATTTCTTTGAAGTGTTTTACAATCTTCTTTAGAAATACTCACATTACAAAACTCGCCAAAGCCTGTAGTTACACCATAAACAGCCTTTTCATTTTTAACTATATCATCAATTATTGCTCTTGATTTTTTAACTCTTTCTAGAGCACTTTCTTTTATTGAAACCTTACAACCTCTTCTAGCTATATCTACCATCTCATCTAAAGTTAAATCATTTCCTGTCAAAAATATTTCTTTCATTTTTCTACCTCCTATAAATTTGTGATAGTGTTAACACTATCTTTGTTTTATTTATTTAAAACCCTGCTATTGCAAG
>NZ_CALEVF010000237.1 GCF_937920395.1 uncultured Clostridium sp.
ATCTACAATTATAGCACATTATTATAAATATAACTTTTATTAGAAATATTATATTTTAATATTATAAGTTATAATTTATTATGATATAATTGTAATAAATTTATAAAAAGTAAAAAGTTCTTACTATATAAAGTTTTAAGTTTAAGGGGTAGTGGAACATACCCTTGTTTTATAGGAGAGTTATCATCTAGAGTAGGGGGAGATTATGTGAAAAAGTTTAAAAAAATAAGCCAAATATTATTGTCTTTAATTATAGTGTTAGGCGTATCGGTTTCAAGTATAAGTCCATTAGTTTATGCAAATCAAGAAAAAAGTAAAACTACAACAGGTTCGGTTTATCTAATTGGAGGTAGTAAACTAAAGGGCAATAATTATATTCGCAATTTTAGTACTGCTTATTCGTCAATACCAATGAATAAAGCCGCAGCTGTTGCAACATATAAGGTTACTACTGCTAATGAATTTGAAGCAAAATTAAATTATGCCATAGCTAATAGAGCAACTGGGGTGAATATTAGTTATACAGGGCCTAAAATTGCTAGTGATACTATAAGCTTCATCCAAAATACTGTTTTAAAAGTAATTAAAACAGCAGGTAATGATTACGAAAAGAATTTATTAGATTATTACACTTACAGCATCACAGACTTTGGTAATAATAAATTTGATGTGAATTACACATTTTCGTACTTAGAAACTGATAATCAGGAAAATCAGGTAAAGGCAAAGGTTAAAGAGGTGTTAGGACAAATAATAACACCTAATATGACTGAAGCTCAAAAGGTAAAGGCTATAAACGCTTATATATGCAAAAAATTAACTTATGATACTTCACTTACTAATTTTTCTGCTTATGCGGGCTTACTCGGAAGTGGTAAGACGGTATGCCAAGGGTATGCATTGCTAGCATATAGAATGCTAACAGATGCAGGGCTAAAGGCTAGAATGATAACAGGAACTGCAGATAATGGTTTTGAAAGTGAAAGTCATGCTTGGGATATGGTAATAGTAGGAGGAAGTTGGTATCACCTAGATACGACTTGGAATGACCCTTTACCAGATGTGAATGGAAGAGTAATGGAAACTTATTCTTTACGTAGTGATGCAGAAATGAGGCTAAATCATACTTGGGACAAGACATTGTTTCCAGTAGCTTCTAAGAAATATACAATTACTAATAATACCAAGATGCCTATAGCATTACCAGTACCAATTTTGTCAGTAGCTCAAATAACGGTAGTTAACAATTCAGTTTATAATGACTATGTTAATGTAACTGGATTAATAAAAGGTGATGTAGTAAGAGTTTATAGTGGTAATGGCAAGACTTTACTAGGAACTGCAAGTGCAATTGTTACTATGTCTAAAGCCGGTGTTGTAAACACTAAAATAAAGCCATATGTTAATATAAAACTTAAAGCTCAACTCAGTGAAACAGTTACAGCAATTAAAGTAACTGTAACTAACAGTAGCAAAAAAACAAGTAAGGCTGTATCTAAAACTTATCCCAAAGTGCAGAGGAGTTTAAGTTTGATTCCTCGTTACCTATCAGTTGCAAAGAGCAAAGTATGTGTAAAAGGATTATTAGCAGGAGATATAGTTAATGTGTATTCTGTAAATCCTGCCTCAACAAAAGGTGCAAGAGCAATATCTAGGGCAACTGTAGTTAAAGGATATTCGTATTTATTTGCTGCATTTAATACTAAAGCAAGCAAGCTTTATGTGACTAGAACCTCTGTGAATAAAATACAATCAGTTGCAATTATGATAAAAAGCAAATAAAAGAATCTATATAAGATAGATCCATAATTTAAATAATTATATGCTCCTCTTTAAGTAGACAGATTTTAAAAATTTGTTAAAAGAAAGAGGGGTATTTTTATGTCTAAAAATATTTAGAGCAAATAACCACTCAATTGAATATTAATGATAGTAAAGAAAATAAAACAATAATTGAAATAACAAACAGAACCTAAAAACTTGAAATAAGGAGGTATCGATGATGGGAAAAATAATTGAGTGGAAAAAAGAAGAGGAAGTTAACAATAGAATTACAGAAAATATCGAAGAAGTTGAAGAATTTGAAGAAGTTAATGAAATTGATGAAAATGAAGACAGTGAAGAGGATTCTTTGTTAGTTATTCATCAATTCGTTGAAACTTATTATGAGGAGGAGCAAGAAGAAATTCATCCTTATGAATTAAATGGTTTTGAATTAGGTTTAATTTCATATCTTAATCTTTTAGAGAAAGGATTATTACCAAACATTATTAAGAATATTAATGTTCTAGCTGTTAATAAATTTGATAGAATTGCAAAATTGTTTCCAGAAGTTGATATTCCACAAGAATTTTATATTGGGTTTCTTAAGGGGTTCTGTAGCATTTATGACAAGTATATGTAGTCATTAGTAATGGACACAATGAAAAACAAGTCTTACATTATTAATGTCAGACTTGTTTTTATTTAGTTGGTTTTTCTACAGATGCAGCAAGACATTCATCAATAACATCCTTACTAATAACAAATTTATTTCCATTATTCATTGAGCTCACACTCCCTTCGTAATATATAAATAATATCATAACTATGTTAAAAGGATATTAAGATAATATTAAGATTAAGAAAATTTTATTTTTATTTGAAATTGTAAAACAGATACATTGGTCCAAGCATTATGTTATAATATTGCATATAAAACAAACTACAAAATGTTATAAATATCGATTAAATTTTATTGCTCATTTAAGGGAGGAATTATAATGTTGTATAGAAAGTTTGGAAAGACAAATGAAATGGTTTCAGCTTTGGGTTTTGGGTGTATGAGGCTTCCAATTTTGCCAGGAGGAGATCAATCTAAAATAGATTATGATAAAGCAACAAAGCTTGTACGCTTTGCAATAGATGAAGGCGTAAATTACATAGATACTGCTTATCCGTACCATGGAACAGGTATGGGCGGTGGAGGAGCAAGTGAACTATTTGTGGCAAAGGCCTTGAAAGATGGCTATAGAGAGAAAGTAAAACTTGCTACAAAACTTCCTAGTTGGCTTATAAAAACAAGAGAAGACATGGATAAATACTTAAATGAACAATTACAGAGACTTGAGACAGATAGCATAGATTTTTATCTAATACATGCTCTTAATGCTGATACCTGGGCTGTGCTTAAAAATCTTGGGATATCTGAGTTTTTAGATTCAGCGATAAAAGATGGAAGAATAAAATATGCAGGATTTTCATTCCATGATAAACTTCCTATTTTTAAAGAAATAGTAGATTATTATGATTGGTCATTTTGTCAAATTCAATATAACTATTTAGATGAGAATTTTCAAGCTGGAACAGAAGGCTTAAAATATGCATCTAAAAAGGGACTCGGAGTTACAATTATGGAACCACTTAGAGGAGGAAAACTCGCAGCTAATCTTCCAAAAGAGGCTCTTGATGTTTTTGATAAAGCAGAAATTAAAAGAACACCAGTAGATTGGGCTTTAAGTTGGGTTTGGAACCATCCTGAAGTATCAGTTGTTTTAAGTGGAATGAATGAAATGAATCAAATAGTAGAAAATATAAAAACGGCAAGTGAAGTCAAGGTTAATTCATTAACAGATGAAGAATTAAAGATAGTTATCAAGGCTAAAACTGTTATTGAGGAAAAAGTAAAAGTTAGTTGTACAGCTTGTGAGTATTGTATGCCATGTCCAGCTGGTGTAAATATTCCTAAAAATTTCACTTTCTATAATAATCATTTTATGTTTGACAAAGAGGAGAATTATTCCTTAGCTGTTCCACAAAAGGAAAGAGCATCAAACTGCGTAGAGTGTGGTAAATGTGAAACCCATTGTCCTCAAGGCATTTCAATTAGAGAAGAATTAAAGAATGTTAAATCATTATTTGAATAAATATAAGAAATTAATACTGACAGATCATAATTAGATTATGATCTGTCAGTATTTTTACTTTATGGCTATTTAAAAAAAGTTTATTTACAATAGAGGAATTTAAGTGGAAAAAGAGAACTAGTTAAAACAATCAATTTTACAAATAATGGTTGAGATATGGACGGAGGAATACAAAATATGAAAAAGATAATAATGGTATTATTAAGCGGTTTTATCATAGTATCTTTGATGTTCATAATAATATATGAAAATAATAGAAAAATAAATTATAAAAACAATAGTCAAACATCAGCAGTTATAAATCAAGAAAAAATATTTACATCAATAAAAGATAATGATATTGAATCGGTAAAAAAATTAATCCAAAAGGGTGTAAAAATTAATTATAAAGATAGTGGTGGAGAAACTGCACTAGAGCATGCAGTTAAAACGGATAATAAGGATATTGTGAAATATTTAATTGGTAAAGGTGCAGATGTAAATACTATAGATGATCAAAAGAGTACTCCTTTATCCGTGATCAAAAGTGAGGGTATGATGAATTTATTATTAAGTAAAGGTGCTAATGCAAGCACTATGGTTTTTGCTGGTGATGGTGAAATAGATGAAACAGCCATAGAGGTAGCAAAATATATAGTTGCAATAATACCTGATTAAAATACAAAAAAATTATAAAGTATATGTTCTAATATTTAGAAAAAGGAATAATATTTGTAGTGGATGGAGTTAATAAAATAAAGGAGATTTTATGAAAAAAAATATTTCTTATCTATTTAGAAGAAATAGAACTTTTTCTAGATTTAAAATTAGAAAAGCAATAATTATTTTTTTTGTAATAGTTGGTATAATTATATTTTTTCCGCATTTTTTTAGAAGTACTTATGTAGTAACGATTGAGAGTAAACGGATAATACAAAATGAAAACAAGACTACTTATTTAATTTATACGGAACTTCAAAATGGTGATATAAGGATATTTAGAAATGATAACAGCCTACTAGAATTTAAAATATCATCGGAAGATATGTATTGGGGACTTAGAATTAATCAAAAATATGAAATTAAAGCGTATGGACTTAGTATACCTTTATTATCATCATATCAAAACATTGTAAAAGCTAAAGGGGTAAAATAGCGTGCTATCTTATCCCTCCGTTTTATAAACTACCTAGTTTGCTTCCTATTTCATAACCTATAGTTCCAAGTATTAATGTACATAAAATATATATAAAAGCATTCAGTTTTTCTTTTTCTTGAAATAGATTAAAGCCCTCATACATAAAAGTTGAAAAAGTTGTGTATGCACCTAGGAAACCATCTCCAATTAGTAGCATAATATTACTACTTACTCCAATTGTGCTTACAAACCCAAGCAAAAGGGCACCTGTAATATTAATTATAAAAGTACCTATTGGAAAAGAGCGTTTTGATTTTTCACTTATAAATTTACCAAGGCTGTACCTAACCAAACTTCCGGCGGCTCCACCGATTGCAACTAACACATATGTCATGAAATAAACCTCCTATGGATAAATCTAGCCTACATCACTAGGGCTATTCTTATTACTTATAAAAATTGAAACTACTTCTCTTGCAACTATTACTCCAAAGTAAGCTGCAGCAAGTCCGAACATTGCTGAGAAGCCAATATAGGATATAGAAGAATAATAGTCTCCTTGCTTCATAAGATTTACAGTTTCTTTGCAAAGTGTAGAAAAAGTTGTGAAGGCCCCCAAAAATCCAGTAGCAATTCCTAGTCTTATATCAGCATCGATCACATAAATTTCATATGCGACTGTTAGTATAAGTGATAATAGGAAAGTACCAGAAATATTTATTAACAATGTGTTTATTGGTATAACTTCTTTATAATGATAAATATGTATATTTTTTATAAAATATCTTAATATAGCCCCTAGCATTCCACCTATGGCTATAAATATGTACTTTCTCATATTTTTTAATTACTCCTTTTCCAAATCTATTTTATTGAGTTTTCAACTTCAGTTATTTTAGTTTCTATCTCTTCTTTGGATATGGCGCTCAAGAATGTAAAATTGCACTTTAGGGCTTCTTTTAAATTTAAAAGTGCCTCTTCAGGTTTATTTAATTTTATTAGAGTAGATGCATAGTAATAATATGCTGATGAAAAAGAAGGCTTATTTATCATTAATTCTTCATATATTTTTAAAGATTTATCATACTCACCTAACATATAATAATTAGTTCCTAAATTATCCAATATGCCTGCATTTGATGAATTAAATTTATAGCCTTCAAGATTCATATCTAGAGCTTTAGTATAATCATTTTCTAAAATTAAAAAATAGCCTAGATTCTGATATATAACAGTAGTTTTATATTTTTTATATAAGTCCATAAGTAAACTAACTGCTCCGTCAATATTATCTCTTTTCCAAAAGACAATAGACATATTAAGCTTTATATTAATTTCATCATCAGAAGTTAATTTTCGTTTCGAAAGCTGATTCAATAGTTTTTCTGATTGATCTAAATCACCTCTTAGTAACAAATTATATATGTAGTATAATTTTATTTTAATTGGTGAGCCCTTTATATTATAGGCCATTTTAAAGTATTTATAAGCTTGATCAATTTTGCCTCTTTTATATTTATTGCTACCAATATAATAAATAATTGTTGCAAAATTTGTAAGCAATAAATATAAAATAATAAAAGTAAAAGCTAATAATTTATTTATTACTACGAAAATAAATAATGCTAAGATGAAAGCTATAATATTCATATATTTTTTTAAATTCATATTGTAACACCTTCTTATTTTGTTTTTATTATAACTCGAAGAAGCAGTATATTGCAATAAACTGTTTATAATACCAAAATATATGTTAAGGTCATTAGCCTAAAAGAAATGATATTATGTAATTTAAGATTAAAAGATTAAAAGATTAAAAGATTAAAAGATTAAAAGTTAAGAATAATGTCAAATAAAAGATGACGAAAAACATATTAATTCAATGAAACATATGGTAATATATAACAGATAAGAAAGCAAAACATTTCTTTTTTATAAAAAGAATTTAATTACTTAGGTGTGAGTTTAAATATTAATAATACAAAAAAAATCTTGTAAAATATAGAGTTATAAACTTTATATAACAAATTAACAGATGAAATGGCAAATTCTTACTTTACAAATTTTAATATTTTGTGTAGAATAGTACTTATGTTTTAACAATATAAATATTAAATTATAATATATTGAAAAATAAAATTATTTGTGGGAGATGGGGACTTGAACAAAAAAATTATTTCAACAATGATGGCACTTACTTTAACTATGAGCATTGGATACACTAGTGTATATGCAGATACAGCATCAGATAAGGTGAAAATTCAACAGGTTCAAACTCAAAGAAGTAGCCTTGAAAGCAAAGTAGAGATGATGGATAGTCAAATCGAAAAAATAATGTCAAAAATGAGTAATAATGAAAAAAACATTAAGGTTACACAAAATAATATCAAAGTAACAAAAATAAATATTGCAAAAGCAGAGAACGATATCAAAGCAGAAAAAATACTTTTTGATAAAAGAATGAGAGTAATGTATATGAATGGAACATCAAGTTACATAGACATTATACTAGACTCAAAGGGAATAGAAAATTTTATATCTAGATTAGAAGATGTAAAAACAATAATAACCTATGATCAAAATATTATTAATGATTTGAAAGCAAAAGAGGAAGCAATTAATGTAAAGAAAGTAGCATTAGACACTGCAAATGCAAAGTTGTTAACTCTAAGAGATGAAAATAAAAGTACATTAAGTGCTTTAACTAAGCAAAAATCACAACAAAATGTATTGGTTGCACAATTATCTGCTCAGGAAAACAAGCTTACAGCACAATTAGTTGCAGACCAAGCGGCTGCAGCAAAACAAGTAGCTTTAGCAAAACAAGCAGTTATAGATGCAAAAAATGCGACTGAAGCAAGACAAGCTGTTGCAGCAAGACAATATGCGTCAGCAAATCAAGTTGCAGTAAAACAAGTTGTACAAAGTCAATCAACAAGTGTGGCTCCAAGTATAACTCCATCTAGAGGTGGTTCAGCACCTTCAGGAGCTTCAGCTAATGCATTATTATCATATGCATCACAATTTCTTGGCGTTCCTTATGTTTGGGGCGGGACAAGCCCTTCAGGGTTTGATTGCTCAGGATTCACACAATATGTATTCGCACATTTTGGAGTAAATTTACCAAGAGTTTCAGAAGCTCAACAAAATGTAGGTACTCTTATATCTAGAGGAAATCTTCAACCAGGCGATTTAGTGTTTTTTGGATCACCAGCTCATCATGTAGGAATATATGTTGGGAATGGTAACATGATAAATGCACCTCACACAGGAGCTGTACTTAGAATTCAATCACTAAATAGTGACTTCACATATGGACGTAGAGTAAGATAAAAAGAGTCTAAACATTTTTATTAATCAATAATTCATCTAGAAAAGCATCTATATTAGTTTATAGATGCTTTTTTAGTACTTAATAAAAGAAGTGTGGGTTGATTGTATACGAATATCGTATATAACACATATAAAACATATATTATTAATATGGAGTACCCTATGCTATAATCATATTCGCATGGAAGAGAACATGTAATACTTTTTATATTGGAGTGAAGATTTTTGTTTAAACTTTTTAAGTTTTTAAAGCCATATAGGAAAGAATGTATTTTAGGACCCACTTTTAAGCTTATTGAAGCATTACTAGAACTTTTGCTTCCAACACTTATGGCACTTATTATAAATAACGGTGTAAATCAGCTCCAACTTTCATAAATTTAATTCCAAGATTTTATGATGTTACTAAAGGTGAAATAATAATAAACGGAATAAATGTTAAAAATTATTCTTTAAAAAAACTTAGAAGTAAAATTAGCATGGTACCACAAAAATCGGTGCTGTTTACTGGTAGCATTTCAGATAATATTTGCTGGGAAAAGAAAAATGCCTCGCAAGAGGAAATCATAGATGCGGCAAAAACAGCTCAAGCTGATGAGTTTATAAAAGAGTTACCAGATGGCTATAATAGACAGCTGCTTACGATAGCAAGAGTAATGCTTGTTAACGCGCCTATGTTAATTTTGGATGATGCTACAAGTAATATAGACACAATAACTGAACTTAAAATACAAAAGGCATTTATTAAAATGTTAAAAGGGAGAACCAGTTTTATTATAGCTCATAGGCTTTCCACAATAAAAGAATCAGATATAATTTTGGTAATGGATAATGGTAATATTGTTCAAAGTGGAACCCATGATGAATTATTAGAAAAAGGTGGGCAATATTCACGACTTTATAACAGTCAGTTTGCTACTGTTTAATGGACAGACTATTCTTAACTTTGTTAAGGTACTTTAAGATATATGGTTATTTAATGGTATAATTGAATAAAACTCGGATTATGGAAGATTGCCATAATTAGACGAAAAGGATATAATAAGTTAACAGAATATAAAATTAATTAAGAAGACTTAAAATAGTAAAGGGGATATTGATTATGCAAAGAACAAAAATGATTTTCACAATAGGTCCTGCTAGTGATAGTAAAAGTATATTAAGACAACTTATGGAAATAGGAATGAATGTTACTAGACTTAATTTTTCACATGGTACACA
>NZ_CALEVF010000238.1 GCF_937920395.1 uncultured Clostridium sp.
AGATCATAAACTATTTCATCTACCATATGTAGTGCTCCAGAATTTACATCAATTATATAATGTTCATTGTCTTGAATAAATTTATGAATAAGTGACAAATTTGTTCCTCCTAACTAAATTTAAAGCAGTAACCCTAAGTTACTGCCCCCGTTAATAATATTAGTTTTCACAAGCTAAGTTAGCTACTGTACAAGAAGTTTTACATGCTGATTGACATGAATTAGCACATTCCTTGCAACCTGGTTTTTTTAAACTTTCTTTTATTGTTGCTGCATTTATAGTTTTTATATGTTTCATTTTCATTCCTCCATATCATAAAGTTGACGTATACATTGTATCATAGTATTCTAGCTAAATAAAGTAATTTTATAAATTTATTCCAAGCATTCCTGATAAGGTACCTATACCTAAAGCGAGTGAAGTTCTCACTATTTCGCGCGTCCCAATAGCTGCACTCCCACCACCAAATACTTTAACCAAGTACAAAACTAACATGTAAACCGTAGCAACCATAATACCCATTAGCCAACCTTTTTCACCTGCTTTCTTCGCAGCAAATATAGATCCATAAAGCACACTAACTAATGTTATTACAATATAAAAAACGGATGTAACCTTCATACTAGTTGGCAAAACAGTCGTTACTATAGAATAAATAACTAATATAATTAAGGTTAAAATTGAAGCCCTAAATACTCCTTCTCCAGCGCAAGAATACTTCTTTTTATTTTCCATGTAAATCTCCCCCTTTTCTATAAATTCCAATAAAAAAATAATCTTTTATTTAAATTTAAATCTATAATATTAATTATGATTTGAAAAGGGGTTTTATTACATAATTCACTACTTTTTCTCTACTACTTCAGCAGTATTTGAATTTATTACAGTTCCAATTCCACTCTTTGATACTTTAATTTTAGTTCTGTCTGGACCACTTTCTAGTATAATATACTCATCTTGAATTTTGATGATTTTTCCTATTACACCGCCTTTAGTCAATACTTCATCATTTACTTTTAAATTATTTAAAAGTGCAGCATATTTTTTCTTTCTTTTGTTTTCTGGTATAAATATTACTAGATAAAATACTGCTAGCATTAATACCATTGTAAACACACTTCCTAATTGTCCCATCGATATTCCCCTCCTTTCAATATTTTTTTTCTAACTTATAATAAAACAATTTTCCTATAAATATATATCTTATAGGCTAATCATATTATAGTAACTAATTATTATGCTTCATTCCACTGAGCAAGTTTCTCGGCCTTAAATTCTTCAAAGCAATCATTATCAATAGCGTCTCTAATTTCTTGCATAAGTTTATTATAAAAATATAGATTATGAAGTACACAAAGTCTCATAGCTAACATCTCTTTTGCTTTAAATAAATGTCGTATGTAAGCCCTAGTATAATGTTTACATGTAGGGCACTGACACCCTTCATCAATAGGTGATGCATCTAACTCAAATTTAGCATTAAACATATTTATTCTACCATCTTTTGTAAATACATTCCCATGTCTTCCATTTCTTGCTGGCAATACACAGTCAAAAAAATCTACGCCTCTTGATACTGCCTCTAATATATTACTTGGGTAACCTACTCCCATAAGATATATAGGCTTATCTTGTGGTAAATATGGAACAACTGCATCAATGATTCTATACATTTCCTCATGTGATTCTCCAACAGCAAGACCACCAATAGCATATCCATCTAAATCCATTTTACTAATTGTTTTAGCATGCTCTATTCTAATATCTTCATATGTTCCACCTTGGTTTATTCCAAATAACATTTGTTTGTTATTTATAGTGCCACTCAAAGAATTTAATCTATCCATTTCAATCTTACACCGCTCAAGCCACCTTGTAGTTCTTGCTACTGAATCTACAACATATTCTTTGGTAGAAGGATTTGGTATACATTCATCAAATGCCATAGCGATAGTAGACGCTAAATTACTTTGTATTTGCATACTCTCTTCTGGTCCCATAAATATTTTTTTCCCGTCAATATGAGAATTAAAATAAACTCCTTCTTCTTTAATTTTTCTCATTTTTGATAAAGAGAACACTTGGAACCCACCTGAATCTGTAAGAATAGGTCTATCCCAATTCATAAATTTATGAAGTCCTCCCATTTTTCTCACGACCTCGTCTGTTGGTCTCAAGTGTAAATGATAAGTATTAGACAATTCTACTTGACAATTAATTTCTTTTAAATCCATACTGGATACGGCACCCTTAATCACTGCCAAAGTACCTACATTCATAAATACAGGGGTTTGAATAGTACCATGAGGTGTTATAAACTCACCACGTCTTACTTTACCACTTTTCTTAAGTAATTTATACATAATTAACCTACTTTCTATACAATAGTTACGAGTTGGCTCTTTATTTACTATTATTCATTAATATAAAAACATTGCATCTCCAAAACTAAAGAATCTATATTTTTCTTTAACTGCTATTTCATACGCACCCATTATTAAATCTTTATCAGCAAAAGCACTAACTAACATTATTAGTGTAGATTCTGGCAAATGAAAGTTAGTTATTAATGCATCAACAATTTTAAACTTATATCCTGGATAGATAAAAATATCTGTCCATCCAGATTTTGCACATACTCTTCCATTATCATCAGCGATACTTTCAAGCGTTCTATTAGAAGTTGTACCTACCGCAATTATTCTTCCACCAGTTTCCTTTGTTTCATTTATTACCTTTGCTGTTTCACTATTTAACATATAGTGTTCTGAATGCATTTCATGTTCTTCAACTTCCGTAGCTTTTACAGGTCTAAAAGTTCCTAGTCCTACATGTAATGTTACAAAAGCAATTCTAACGCCTTTAGCTTCTATTTGAGCTAATAGCTCCTTTGTAAAATGAAGCCCAGCAGTTGGCGCTGCAGCTGATCCTTCCTCTCTTGAATATACAGTCTGATATCTTTCTTTATCTTCTAATTTTTCAGTAATATAAGGAGGAAGCGGCATCTCTCCAAGTTTATCTAAAATCTCCTCGAAAATTCCGTCATATTTAAATTCAACAATTCTACTTCCACCCTCTGAATCACTAATAACAGTTGCTTTAAGCTCTCCATTACCAAAAATAAAGATTGCTCCTATCTTTGCTTTTTTACCTGGTTTAACTAAAGTTTCCCAGTGGTTAATGTCTATTCTTTTAAGGAGTAAGAATTCCATCTTACCACCGGTTCCCTCTTTAAAACCCAGTAACCTTGCAGGCAAAACGCGAGTATCATTTAATACTAAACAATCCCCTGGATTCAAATAATCAATTATATTTTTAAAATGTTTATGGTCTATTTCTTTTTTAGTTTTATTGATTACCATAAGCCTTGACTCATCCCTTTTCTCAAGTGGATGTTGCGCTATAAGTTCCTTTGGTAAATCAAAATAAAAATCCTTTACTTTCAAAATATTACACCCTTTCTTTATGCAAAAATCATTTAAAATTTATGTTCCTCATAATTAGTATTATAAATCATATAAGTTTTTTACTTTCTATATCTTCTGTGGTCTATTTAAATGTTGATATGCTTTTTTAGAAGCTATTCTCCCCCTTGGCGTTCTTATTATAAAGCCCTTTTGAATTAGGTATGGTTCATAAACATCCTCAAGGGTGCCTATCTCTTCTCCTACAAAATAGGATAAAGTTTCAATACCTACTGGCCCGCCATTAAAATTATCTATAATAGCTTCAAGCATTTTATTATCTATTCTATCAAAACCTTCTTCATCTATCTCAAGCAGCTCTGAAGCAGATTTTGCTATATCCAAATCTATAATTCCATTTCCCTTAACATCGCAATAATCTCTTACCCTCTTAAGTAATCGATTTGCAATTCTTGGAGTCCCCCTTGAGCGTCTTGCAATCTCAACCGCAGCATCACTCGTAATATCCACTTTCAAAATAGACGCTGAACGTATTACTATTTCTTGTAACTCATTTTGCGTGTAATATTCCATAGCACTTAACACTCCAAATCTATCACGAAGTGGGGCAGTTAATAATCCAATCCTAGTGGTTGCACCAATTAGTGTGAATTTAGGAAGATCAAGTCTTATGGATTTTGCAGATGCCCCTTTTCCGATAACAATATCAAGTGCGTAATCTTCCATAGCAGGATATAAAATTTCTTCAACTGATCTGTTAAGTCTATGTATTTCATCGATAAAAAGCACATCATAATCACTAAGGCTAGTCAAAATGGCTGCCAAATCCCCCGCTCTTTCTATTGCAGGACCTGAAGTTACTTTTAAATTACCTTTCATTTCCTTCGCAATAATATTTGCAAGTGTTGTCTTACCAAGGCCAGGAGGTCCATATAAAAGAACGTGATCTAAAGCTTCATCTCTATTTTGAGCTGCTTTAATAAATATACTTAATTTTTCTTTTATTTTGGATTGACCAATATATTCTCCAAGCTTTTGGGGTCTTAGAGAATACTCAGCATCCATATCTTCTTCTGTCATGGAAGAAGTAATAATTCTTTCCTCAATATCATCCATAGTATATTCCCACCTTAGTTCATTAAATATTTCAAACAATCTTTAATTATGTTTTCAAGTGATTGTTCATGACTTACAGCATTCATTGCCTTTTCCCCTTCTTTTTCAGAATATCCTAGTGAAATAAGCGCACCCAAAACCTCCATAAGCTTTCTATCTTCTATTAAATTCATTCCTGAATTTTGTGATAAATCTTCAGCGGTAGACTGCTCAAGATGTATTTTTTCTCTAAGTTCCAAAATTATTCTTTGAGCGATTTTCTTACCAATACCGGGTGCCCTGATTAAAGTTTTTTCATCACCTGATACAATAGCATACTTTAAATTTGTTACACTACAAATAGAAAGTAAAGATAATCCAGCTTTTGACCCAACTCCATTTATACTAATTACAAGGCTAAACATCTCTATTTCATCTTTTGTTAGAAACCCATACAAGCCTATAAAATCCTCTCTAACAATTTGTTTTATATATAATAATACCGTTTCATTTGTTTTAGGCATCTTAGCCATAGTACTTCCAGAAGTATATATTCTGTAACCCATACCGTTATTATCTAGTACAATATAATCTTTATTAAAACCTACAAAAATGCCTTTTATATATTCGAACATAATACTTCCTCCTTGCTACTTTCCTTTGGATGCTAATTATCAATTGTTATGCTTTCATTCTTATAGCAACATATATTACTTTACCACCTAAACGTTATTAATTCAATAAATAAGACACATGAAACCCAAAAAATATATTAAAAAGCCTTAAGAAATATAATTCATAAGGCTTTTTTATTAGAAAAATACATTTTTTAAAGTTTTATCCTTTTAGCAAACATACATTCTAATAGAAATAATACATATTTTATTGATTTATCATGACTTTAATAAACCCATGGCATAATCAAATGCCTTTGCAGGAGATTCAAATTCTCCATTCTCATATTCATAGCTGCCTTCAATATCTTTTTTAGTATCATCATCCTTGCTATACTTTCTGCCACGAATAAGATCTTCCATAAGTCCATCTTTTTCTTTTAGATCTATAATTTTAATATGTTGTAATTCTCCTTTATCTACAGATTCAAAATTATATTTTTGTTGTTTACCATCTGCCGAATAAACGTTAGCATTAAACAGTTTACTAGCTGCTATATTTCCATTTTTATCTGTTTTATATATTGTTACCATATCGTCGTACACACCTAAAAAATACCTATTAGCTTTATAACTGTACCTATTACTATTATTAACAAAAACTATTTCATCATTACTCATATTAAGGACTATATAACCTTGGTTTTTAAAATATTCATTGAGTTCTGTTTTAGTTTTTCTATTTAACACCTTAGAACTATTAAAATACTTTTCAAGTACCATATTTCTTACTATATTGTCTTTATATTTAATCTTGAAAATAAATTTTGTATCTGTTGATACCCTAATCGAATTAGTTTCCACCGATGTTTGTAGTGTGTTACCATTTTCAATTGTTTTTGATGTAAATTTTAAATATGGTAAATTACTATAAGTTTCAAGTTTCAAATCATTTTTATTCATATAATGAATTAGAGAATAATTGGCACAAACAAACGCTATTAAGATTATTGTTAAAAGTGAATATAAAATTTTTCTATTTTTCATTTTTCCCCTCCTTATTTGGAATTATGTCCAAACAGAAGATTATTCATTCAATAAATTAAAAACATATCACAATTATACACAATATTTACAATAGTTTATTATTTATCTAGACCTTTCCCCGAATCAGTAACATTATCTAATTGAAGAGGATATGGCTCAAAGAAAGTTTGATTAATAAGATTTTTTTCTTCAAATCGTATAGCATTTGATTTTATAACATAAAGTGGAACACTAAACGGTATTTTACTTTCTCTATACTGCTCAATTGTATTTAAAATAAACTCTTTTTCTCTATGTGTTAGCTTATCTGAAAAATATCCCATAGATTTTATAAGTACATTTATATTAGATGTATATCTTGCTAACTTGTTAAATGCAAGGTTAAGGTTTATTTCATATTCTTTATAAACCTCATCCGAACTTAATTCTCCATGCCTACCTATAATTCCTCCAAGTATTTTCAGTTGCTTTTGATTGTATGACATAATTAGAAGTTTGTTTGTACTATGAAATTCAACTAAATCTTCTATAAGCATAGTTTCTTTTATAACTCTAAAATTCTTCATAATATATAGCTTTGTTAAGAAATGCTGCCTTATATTATAGTTTTTAACCCTTCCATCGTCTTCAACCACAGCACCAGGAAATTTATTCATTACCATCCCACCAAATAGTCCTTTCCCTTTAACTGATGCAGAGCCCTTTTGTATACCTTTATATATTTTAACCTCCTTAATTCCGCAAGAGGGAGATTTACTCTTTAGTAAAAAACCATCAACCTTTGGAAGTCCCTGAAGAAATTCCTCTCCAAATTCAAACATTTCTTTACTTAACTCCCTTTCAGTTACATGTTGCACTAATTTTATAGGTGATAATTCATCTTCCTTAACAATCCTTATAGCTTCCCTAGGGGTATCAAGTCCTATTTGAACTTCTGGACAAACAGTTATAAAGTCTACATACTCCTTTAATTTATCTACTAAATGACAACCATCCAACTGTCCATTATATCTACATGCCTCAAACCCTAAACATCTACTGACAACAACTACCGGCCTAACACTATTTATTCTTTCCTTATAAGTCAGTTTCATATAAACACATCCTTTCAATAATTCGCTATATTTTTTATCAATTTATATATTTATACTACGTTAATATTTATCTTAAGTTACCTCTTTTTATGATGCTCGTTAATTACGTTTTTAATCAGTTTTTTATTAATCAAGTCAAAAACATGTAAGATTGCTCTTGGTAGTATATAATGAGTTTTATAGGTTATATACCGAAAGGAGTTATTATGACAATTTATAGATTATCAAATGAATTAGTATTTCCTCACCCATCTCTTTCAGATGATGATGGTTTACTAGCCATTGAGGGAGACTTATCCCCTGAGAGATTATTACTTGCATATTCCAATGGGATATTCCCCTGGTACTCGGATGATGAACCCATACTTTGGTGGTCACCAGATCCAAGATTTATTATTTATCCAAAGGATATTCAAACCTCACATTCCATGAAAAAACTGTTTAAAAAAAGCATATATAAAGTTACCTATGATACTCACTTTAGGGATGTTATATCTAGTTGTTCAAATCTTAGACGAGAGGCTGGCACATGGATTACAAATGATATGATTGAAGCTTACTGCAAACTCCACGAACTTGGCTACGCTCATTGCGTAGAAACTTGGTTTAATGATAAATTAGTTGGTGGACTATATGGAATAAGCATAGGAAAATGTTTTTTTGGTGAGTCAATGTTCTCTACTATGGATAATTCTTCTAAAGTTGCCTTTATTGCCTTTGGCAAAAAACTAGAAGAGAAGGGATTTTCTATAATAGACTGCCAAGTTCACACAAATCATCTTGAAAGTTTAGGTGCCATTTATATGCCAAGAGAAGAGTTTTTACAAATTGTTGAAAAAAATATATCCAAATTGCCATTAAAGCTATCTTTATAACTATAAAATACACAAAAATATATTATTATAATATATAAGTTAAATATAAAAATAAATCATCCTGAAAACTAGACCTTCAGGGTGACTATTTATATTCTAAACTAAGTAAAGTATTCTATTATCACTTGATCAAAACTATTATTTATAAGTTCTGAAAGATATTTTTTTATATTCTCACTTTCAGGTTTCTTATATACATACTTAAACTTTCCATATGGACCCCATTTTAATAACCTTTTTTCTTCATCAAGATCAAGTTTAGTATTTTTAAATCTCTGCACTATAAGTTCCTTAGCAGCCTTTGTAAATCTATGTTGAATAAGTTCAAAACTTATTTCCTCATGATAATCTATAAGTGCTAATTTTAATCTTTCAAATAGCTCTTTGTACTCCTCCTGCCAATTATCATATATCATAATAGGCGCAATAATGAATCCTATTGGATACCCAGCAGCCGCTATTTTTTTAACTGCACCTATTCTCTCCTCAAAACTTGAAGTATTATGTTCAAAACTATCTATTACATACCTAGAATTTAAAGTAAATCTAAATTTCGTGTGTTTGTTATGTTTTAGTTTTAAAAACGGATCAACATCATCAAACTTGGTAACAAGTCTGAGTCTCCCATTATCACTCTTCCCAAAAAACTCTATGCATTTTTTTAAGTTACCACTTAAATGTTCAAGTGCAATTGGATCAGTTATACTTGCGCATTCAAATGACGTAATATTAGGCAAATTAGCATCAATATATGTTTGTATATTTTCTAAAATTTCTTCTATATTTATAAAAATTTTCATAAATGGTTTCTCGCCTTGAGTAGTTTGCAAATAACAATATTCACAATTTGCAGGGCATGAACTTGACAAAGAGAACTGGTAATCAGCAGATGGTTTACAACTTACTAATTTCTTTTGACCATTTGTTGTAAAGAGAACAGTTTTTTTAGCCGTTGCATAATTTCTCTCAGGAGTACCAGCGTCTATTACAACTTTTCTAGAATTAACTATAGGTACTTTTAACTTTTCTAAATATTCTATTGTTTTTTTTGATTCTTTATATTTTAATATTTTGGGATCTATATATGCAATATCTGGTATAAAAATCTTCATTAACTTCACCTCATAATATTGTTTTATTAAATGAAGTTATTTATACACTTATTCTGCACATAAAATTAGATATCCTAAATTCTTATCTAATATTGTATTTATTAATTACCTTGTTTTTTAGTTTTTTTCCCAATGTTTCGCCTAGAAATCTATCAATCATATCATCCTTAGTCGCTTTACCTTCAATAAATATATTGAATTTTTTACAAAGCTTACTTAAGTCACTTTTACTTATATCATATGTTTTAATAAAACTTTTCGCAGTTTTAATACTAGTCATAGCAATTATTCGTTTATACATTTCATCATTAGTCATATTTGCACCTCAAATTTTTTATTTATCAAATACATTATATCATCTTAAACAACATCAATAAATCAATTATGATTAAAAAATAATAATTAGGTGTAGTATATTCCTACACCCAATTATTTATTTTAATTTCACAAGAACATAAAATTCAAAATTTTTAGACTCTAGTTTGCCATTAGAAATATTCTGATTTCCGGATAAATTTAAAAAATGTATTTTAATTTTAACCTTACTATTTTCATCTTCAAATGACATTTCCTTCTGCGCGATACTCTGATTCTTTTGGTTAATACCATATTTATTTATAAGTACAGTAGCAAAATCCTGTAGATTTTTTTCATAAATATTTTTTCCGTTTTGAGTTATCTTAAACAAAGTTGATTGATTATCAAAAGTCATATTATAAATTGTGTCTCTTGTAATTTGTTGAGTGTTATTATTTCTTAAATCAAATAGATAATTATATCCTTTTATATCCATTGGTTCTAATGTTGCCGTTGAATTAAAAAAATAGTAACCATTGTTATTTTCATTATTCTCTTCAATATATTTTACACCTAATACTTTTTCTAACTCAGAAATTTTAAATTTCTTCGGTAACCCCTTAACATCTTCTAGATTGTGATATCTATTAAAATAATTAAGAATACTCGTTATTTGTTTTGCATCTTCATCAGTAACCTTAGTTTTTACTTTAACTACTTTATTACCACTAATCATATTATTTTTAATAAATATATTATTTAGCCTACTATTTTGACTATATTTTGAAATTGAGTAACTACTAAAAGGACCAAATACAGATACAAATGTTATTATTACAAATGACACTGGAAGTATGATATTCATTAATTTCTTTGTACTTGCAAAATAGATCATAACTAAAAACACCCATAAACTAAGAACTACAACAAAATATCTGCTTTCAGTTACTCCATATGCGTTAATTCTTATCCATATAGAAATAAAAATCATAACCATAAGTGGGAGAATCACCTTTGGAAAATACTTTATAAATCGTCTTGGCCATGACTTTTCATTAATCAATGGTGATATGAAAAAACACACAGTCACACATATTACAGAATACCAAAGTACTAGATGAGACACAAGCCCTTGTGGCCACTGTCTCGTGATAATTATCTTTCCAAAATATATATATAGTATTATTGTGTATACGCAAATAAGTGGCATTACTATATATAATATAAGTACATTAAGAAGACGAGAATAGTCCTTTAAAGTTAATATCTCATTTTTAAATGGAATACCAGCTAGAAAAAATGAAGGTGCAAATACCCCAGCAACAATAAGTGCAGTGTAATAATAAAACTCACTTATAATATTTACTCCTAAAAGCTTATCAATTGTAAAAAGTATTGCTGATAATCCAAGATATAAAACAAATGAATATAAAACAGTAGTAAAAAATCTAGAGAAAGCTTTTACAACATAAAGCTCAAAGCCATCACGATTTGGTAAATAAGTTATACATATGAAAACCAAATATAAAATAAGACTAAAAGCAGCATATCTTGACGTTGAAATCATTCCAATATTCTTAAGGAAGAAATAATAATATAAACTTAGTAATATAGCTCCTAGTAGATAAGAGACATATAATGATGCCTTTTTATAAGTCTCTAGTCTTTCAAAGTAAAGCTTAATACATAATGAAAGTGGAATTCCAAGAGCTAGTATCATTGTTACTCTACTAAGAAATTCTATAAAATCACCATTAAATTGCGTTTTTACTTCAGATATATAAATCAACAATATGACACAAGAAGTTGAAATACCAATTGCTTGTGGAAATCTCTTAAGACTATTTTTAATAGCTTTTAGCGTCTTTTTTAGTAAATCTTTCATTTGTCGCCCCCACTTGAGTTTTCATTTTTACATCGAAGACAATATAATATATAAACCATTTTACAACTTAAAATCAGGAAATATTAACATTTTTCATATACGCTTATATTAAAATGGAGTGCTGTAGAAAGTTTAGAAGTATCACTCGCTTTTTCTTTCATAGCATTGTCAAAAGTCCAATAATAAGGAGTCATTCTTATAAGATTTTCAACACTTTCTCTATCTTCTAAATGTATATTGTACTTAACTTCTTCTTTTTGTATTAATTTAAATCCCTCAAAAATCGTTTGTTTTTCCTCATGTTTTCTAGCATTAACATATAATATCTCCTTTAAGCCATATAAATGTTCAATACCCGGTGTTACCACTACTAATTTTCCATTATCTTTTAATACCCTTTTAAGTTCTACATCATCAGAAGGTGCAAAATTTCTAATAATAACATCTATAGTACTCGGCATTATGGGTAAATTAAAATTACTGCTTACTATAAAGTTTATTTTTTTATCTCTCTTAGCTGCATAGGCAACTGCCGATTTCGATATATCTACACCAAAAAAATTAGCTCTTTTATTTAAATAGTCTTTAGATTCATTTACGTATATAGCTTCCTTTAGTCTCGACAAAAAATATCCTTCTCCACATCCTACATCAAGTATATTTATATCTTTTCTACTTATATTCGAAATTATTATCTCATTGAGTCTATCTGAAAAAGTGTGATAATATCCTCTGTTTAAGAAATCTTTACGTCCTTCCATCATTTCCTTGCCATCTCCAGGATCTTTGGTTTTCTTTTGATTAGCTAATAAAAGGTTAATATACCCTTTGCTGGATATATCATAACTATGATTATTTGAACATACGAATTGTTTTTCATTTTTCTCAAGGCTTAAATTACATACGGGACATTTTAATATAGAATGTACATTTTCTATTGTCACAAAATCACTACCTTCCAAAGAATAAACTAAATTACCATGTGTGCGTTTCTTAAACAATTAGTCGTCTGTAATTTTAGGTTTACTTTTTTGGCTTAGATCTACCCCGATTAAATCTAATAGGAATATAACTATTGGTATACCTAGTAAAAGACCCCATGTTCCCATAAAATGCTCTGATACTATTAATGTTGCAAAAGTAAAAAATATTGGAAGATGTGTAGTATCAGACATAAACTTTGGATTTAAAATATAACTTTCAATTGCATGAATTATAAAAATCATAATAAGCACAAAAATAACTTTAACTAATCCACCAATTTTGAAAGCAATTAGACATAGTGGTATTAGAGAAATAAATACTCCAGCAACTGGTACAAGACTTAAAATAAATATCATAAATGCAAGCGCAAATAATTGCGGAAAACCCATTATAGTAAGTCCTATAATTGATAATACGGTATTTGTAATTGCTATCATTATTTGAGCCTGGATCACTTTTCCAAAAGAATTTAAGAAGTTCTTTCCAAAATAGCTGAAATAATTATACGCAACTGCTATTCTACTATATTTAAACTTGTGAACAAAGTTTAAAATGCTTTTCTTTTCTAATATAAATACTAGACTTAATAGGAGTGCCATAAAGAAATTAATACTCCATTTACCTAGATTTGTTACAAAAAGCATAATACTTTGAATTCCCGATTTAGCATAACTCGCAATGTCAATTTGATTAAATATAGGTGTTAAATATGACATAACCCCTTTTGTGTTTTTCGCAAAATCTATGTACTCCATCTTATCCAAAATAAGTAAGCTCTCAGATATCGCTATTGGTATATATTTTACTGCTAAGAGCACTATAGTTACAGTAATAAATACATATATAATTATAGTAATAATCATTGGACTTACTTTTATAATTTTATTGATTTGAGAAACTAATAAACTTTGCAAACTATTCACTAAATAAGTAATCATAAAAGTTAATAAAACTAAATTAAAAATGGATCTTATTAAATACGCGAATAATACTATTGCTGCAAATAATAATATTTTCATAACTGACTCTCTCTTACATAACTGCTTTATCGTTTGCATTTAAGATACTCCTTTATTCCCTTTTATTAGTTGCTTTCAATTTATATTATATTTTGTCTTATTTATACCAGCATAATAAGTTATTTTTCGACTATTTCATTATAGCAAATTTTTTAACTTATTTCTATGTAATTACTCTTAAAAAGCTTAATCATTATATGCATAAATTAATTTTATACTTATAATTCCTATTTAAGCTAAAAACAAGTATAACATAAAGCTTAGTTTTTATAATTTACTATAATGCACCAAGTATAACAAAAATGGTGTATAATATTAATGCATCTAATAATATTATATCCTAAATAGAAAGTTTGGCGGTGAAAAATAAATGAAACCAATAATTATGTTTGTAACTGAATGGTGTCCATATTGTAAAAAAGCACTTGGTTGGATGGAAAATATAAAAAAACAAAATCCAGAATACGCTAATATTGAAATTAAAATAATTGATGAAGAACTAGAACCCGATATAGCAAAGCAATATAACTATTATTATGTACCTACCTATTATGTCGATGGAATTAAAGTTCATGAAGGTGTTACCTCTAAAAATATTATTAACGGAATATTTGAAAAGGCTTTTAAATGATTTTTTTCACTATAGCAAAAAAAGAATTAGGAAGATGATTCTAAATTATCTTCTTACACTTTTTATATTTGATTCTAACTTGATATAGTTTCAATTCTAACTTTGTTTTCCAATTTTTTATAATTAATCACTCTTTTAATCTTTATAATTGATAAATCATTATTTTTCAACATACTTAAGTTGCTTTTTCTAATTTCAGATAATGTCGATTTATAAATTGATATTTTCTTGTTATATCTATCTATACTATTATTAAAATCATGCTCTTTTTTTCGTATTTTATTTTTTCTTTCATTACATTGTTTTATTTTTACTTTTATACATAGTTCATTAGAATAATTTTGATAAACCTTCTTGTATTTTTTTACAATTAATTTTTTAATAAATTTAAATTTTTCTCTACTGATAAATATTTCGAGATCTTCATTTAATATTCTACATTGTTGCTTCTCTTCAAGTATATTGCATTCTAATCCCTTTAAATGTGATCTTAATGTTTTAATATTTTCCTTAGCCGCTTTAATTTTATCTCCTAGATCTATCTTATCTCTTTTATTATTATTAATTCTAAATTTATTTATATTTATACTTTCAATGAGCTCCTTTTTACTTAACTCTAAAGACTCCCACATAAAGTTTTGTATCTTAAATAGTTTGCATATGTCTATTCTAGAATAAGTTAAATTTACGAGTAATTCTTTGTGTTTTTCTATAATCGAATTACTTAATTCAAATTCTTTTATAATACAACTGAATACAATATTCTCTTTTAATGTAAAAGTCATCAGTTACAGCCCCCTTGATTTAATTATAATTTTTTTATTTTTTAATTATGCATACCTTTATAATCATGGGATATACTACTATTGTAGTCGACAAACAAACATTAAACTTATAGTAGGGAGATGTTAGTTATGTTAAATAATAAATTATTTGTAATTTTAGGCGCAAGCAGTATTGCTGGGGCTAAAAACGGTGACTACTAACTAATTCTGTATGAAAATTAAAATACAGAATAGTAAATTCATATATTAATATGAATTAGTAAAGCCAATGATTATTGTAAATAATCATTGGCTTTATGCTTTTATCCTATATTATTTATCTTGTAGTTCTCGTATTTTTATGAAAATTTTGACCTTGCTGATTTCTTCCATTTCTTTTAGCATAACCATTAGAACGAGACTTTCCAGTAGGATTCTTTTTAACATTATCCTTATTTACTATTGTTACCACATTACTTGCAGGATAAGGATGATCCTCTATTACTGGTATTGATTTAGATATAACCTTTTCAATATCCTTAAGAAAAGGTTTTTCTTCTACATCACAAAACGATAATGCAACTCCGCCTAGTCCTGCTCTACCAGTTCTGCCTATTCTATGAACATAAGTTTCTGGAATATTAGGTAAGTCAAAATTAATTACATGAGATAATTCATCAACATCTATTCCTCTTGCTGCTATATCAGTCGCAACTAATACTCTTGTTATTCCTTGTTTAAAATTATTTAATGCAAGTTGCCTAGCACTCTGTGATTTATTACCATGAATAGCTTGAGCCTCTATTCCTTCATTATTTAAGTCCTTAGTTATTTTATTAGCTCCATGTTTCGTTCTTGAAAATACCAAAGCAGAAACTATAGATTTGTCTTTTAGTAAATGAATAAGCAATGATTTTTTATCTTTTTTATCTACAAAATATACTGCTTGCTCAATAAGTTCTATAGTTGATGAAACAGGTGTTACTGCTACTTTAACTGGATTCACAAGAATATTATCCACAAGCTTTGAAATTTCATTAGGCATAGTTGCTGAGAATAACATAGTTTGCCTAATCTTAGGTAATTGTGCTATTATTTTTTTTACATCACGTAAAAATCCCATATCTAGCATACGGTCTGCCTCATCAAGTACAAACATCTCAACATGATGTATGTTTATGAATCTCTGCTGCATAAGATCAAGTAATCTACCAGTAGTTGCAATTAAAATATCTACTCCATCTTTTAACGCGTCAGTTTGTCTTTTTTGTGATACTCCTCCAAAAATTACGGTACTAGTAAGATTCATATACTTACCATATGATTCAAAACTTTCTCCAATTTGAATTGCAAGTTCTCTAGTAGGTGCGAGTATTAAAGCCTTTATATTTTTAGGTCCTTTTATAACCTTTTGTTTCCCACAAAGAGTTTGTAGTATAGGAATAGCAAATGCTGCCGTCTTTCCAGTACCTGTTTGAGCACAACCTAGAAAATCCTTACCTTCTAATATACTAGGAATTGAGGCCTCTTGTATAGGAGTAGGTTCCACATATCCCTGATCTTTTAATGCTTTTTTTATTGGTGTAATGAGATTTAAATCTTCGAATAACATTTTTTCTCCTTTGGAAGTGGCTGTCTTGAACTTTAAATGTCACAAATCACTAATATCCTGTTATGAATCTTCTTGAAAATTGGAAACAACAACTTTCTTCCATGATTATATTGCATCTAAGAAACCACCCTTTATTAGCGATATGAGTATATTTAGGCTGATTAATTTTCATTTAGCTCTGACTTTATAAGGTCTTTGATATATAAATAAATGTGTTTCACTTTTATCAACTTTGATTTTACAATTTTATAATTTAAATGTTCGTAACACTCATATTTTTTAATTATAACATATTTCTAGTCTTCTAGCTATTGTTGTAGTTTTTACATCTCAATAATAAAGAATATTATAAGTTATTTTATTTTTTTCATATACTTAATTTATTGTGAATATAAATGATGAATAACCATAAACTACAGCTATAAAATATATTTTGTATACAAAAGGAGACCTTTTTATGAATGAAAGTTTTAATTTTCCAATGAGTGTACCTAATCAACACCAAGCTAAGCAACCAGGTTTTGAAACGCTAATGAACCCCAGACCTATTTTTGAAGATCCAAATTGCATAGGTTCTGGAAAGTTAATTAACAAAGTTGCCCTAATCACAGGTGGGGATAGTGGAATTGGAAGAGCAGTTGCTCTTGCATATGCAAGAGAGGGCGCTGATATAGCCATAGTATATCTTAACGAACACGAAGATGCGACAGAGACTAAAAAACTTGTTGAAACAAAGGGTAGAAAGTGTATTTTGATTGCTGGAGATATTGGTGATGATACTTTTTGTGTAAATGCTGTCAGTAAAACAATAAAGGAATTAAGTAACATAGATATTCTTATAAATAATGCCGGAGAACAACATCCTCAAAACAGTATTGAAGATATTACAAAAGATCAACTAGAGAGAACTTTTAAAACCAATATTTTTGGAATGTTTTACATGGTTAAAGCAACACTACCTTATTTAAAAGAAGGTTCTACAATTATAAATACTTCCTCTGTCACTGCCTACAAAGGACATAAATCTTTAATTGATTACTCATCGACTAAGGGAGCAATAGTTACATTTACTCGTTCGCTTGCTCTTTCCCTCGCAAATAGAAAAATACGAGTTAATGCAGTAGCCCCTGGTCCCATATGGACACCACTCATACCGTCTTCATTTAGTGAAAATGAAGTTGGACAATTTGGAATCAATACTCCTATGGGAAGGCCTGGTCAACCAGTTGAACTTGCTGAAACCTATGTGTTTTTAGCGTCAAGTGGTGCATCTTATATAAGTGGTGAAACAATTCATGTTAATGGCTGTACAGTTATAAATGGATAATATAACTTACTGAGCCATTAACATAATTTATATTTTTTTAGTTTTAAAATAGTAAATAACATAATAATAGGCAGCAAAGCTTTGCTGCCTATTATTATGTTATTTGAAATTATATTTACTTAATTATGTATTAATACATATAAACATATTTTTTATATTTTAGGAAATTACATATAATTTTTGTTAATATATCCACACATATAATAATAGTTCATAGGCAATTATATATAGCAAAAGTATTATTAAAATTGATTTGATTTTTGTGAATTTATAATATCAATATTACTGAATAAGGAGGAAATTTTTATCATGAGAAAAATGTTTATTGTTACACTTATTGTAAGTTTACTTCTTAATATAGGAAATATAACAATAGCCTCCCCTGTAAATGATACAAAAAAACAGGAAACCAACAATATATATGATGTAACGATGAAACAAGATATTTTATGTTTAATGATTGCTTATCCTGAATATATTAAAAACATAGAAAAAAATAATGGGTATGTATATCTAAATATGAAATCAGGTAAAAAAATATGCTATGATGACAAAAGAATAAAAAGCGTTCAAGAAAAGCTGATAAACCCAGATCTTCAAGATACTTTAGATCAAATTTATCCACTTTCACCTATTAAAAACATTATGGCAGCAGATTTAGATCCTGGACGTTATAGGACCTATGGATTATTGTCTGAAGTTTATGGTACATCGAAACAAGGTATAGAAAAAAATCTTACAAAAGTAAATGTTTTTTACAATAATTATCAATTTAACAAGAGTAATAATGCATCCGCTTCTTTACAAAAGGTTATGGAGGAAATAAGACCTCTAATAAAAACGGATCAAAATTTAAGAAAATGTCTCTTGCCTTGTAGTGGGACCTTTAATTATAGAGTAATTTCAGGTACTAATAGATTAAGTCCACATTCTTATGGAATTGCTATTGATCTTGCTAGTGATAAACGAGACTATTGGAAATGGGCTACAAAGGAATCAGGAGAAAAAAGATTAGTATCATATTCAAATGAACTTGTAAAAGTTTTCGAACAAAACAATTTTGTTTGGGGAGGTAAATGGTCCCACTTCGATATATTACATTTTGAGTATAGACCTGAAATAATATTAAAAGCCCGCTATTTTTCAAAGAGCATTGATTTTAAAAAAGCATGGTATGATGGCAGTCCTATAAAAGAAGCATCTGTAAAACATTCGATAGATAAGATCGATGCATTAATAAAATAATAGGAGTATGATATTATGAATTTAAGTAAAAATAAAAAAACATCATCATTTAAACATAAATTATTTATATTGGTCATATTTCTTTTGTCAATGCAAGTATACATTATTAGTTATGCAGATACTATTACTGATGAATCAAAAAAGGAAGTAACAAGTTATATAGAACAAATTTTTCAAAGCAGAAATAGAGCCATATTGAACGGAAATTTAAAATTAATAAAATCTTTTTATAATATGGACACAAAATACGGCACTTGGGCCTATGAATATGAAAAGAAAAAGATGGATTACATTAATAATTGGGCAGAAAAACAAGGAATTAAATTTACAGATATTATACCAACTTTAATTGTAAAAAGGATTAGACAAAACAATGACAATTTTTCAATATATTTATTGTGTTCAACTGAATATAAATATATATATGAAGATCAACCTAAATTTGTTAACTCATCAAAGATTGGAACATATCATAACTTACAACTTATGAGTAAAGACGGTTCGTGGGTAATTTCTAAAGAATGGTACAAAGATCCTTTCGCAAATTCTTTAGACTTAGGTAATATAAAAGCAGATTCCATAAAAGAATATATAATATCTCAAACCCCAAGAGACCTATCTACAATAGATCAAAGACGATTGAATGCAGTAGAATATGCAGACAGATATTGTGGTGCAGCAAGCGATGCAAAATACAAATATAAATATAATAGACTTTATCGTGATTATAATCCTCAAGGTGGAGATTGCGCAAACTTTGCATCACAAATTTTGTTTGAAGGTGGACATTTCAGAAAAAATTCTGCATGGAATTCAGACAAAAATGGTGCAACAAAAGCTTGGCTTAATGCTGATAGCTTCAAAAGATATATAACCTATAGTGGCAGAGCTTCAGTAATTTCCTATGGTAATTATGACAAAGTATATAAAGCTAGTTATAAATTGCTGCCAGGTGATATAGTTGCTTATGAAAAGAAAAATGACATCACTCACATTTCTGTTGTAACTGGAGCTGATTCAAAAGGATATTCTTTGGTAAGTTGTCATAATTCTGATAGAAGTAAAGTACCTTGGGATCTTGGATGGAGTGATAAAAACATTAAATTTTGGTTAATTAGAGTCCATTTTTAATGGAAGTTATTTTATTGAAAAATTATAAGGAGATGAAATTTATATGAAAACAGAAGAACAAATTAAATCAGAGGTAACAAGACAAGTTATTGACAGTATGAAAACATCTTTAAATGAAGAATTAACTGAGGTTGAGAAAGAATTTGAAGAAACCTATAAAAGCAAACTTGAACAAGAAATACAATATACTTTAGAACTATCAGAGTCTGGGCTTTCGCACAATTCAAATAAAACAATAAAAGTTGAAAACAAAAAATTACTGCAACAATTAGAAAATATAAGAATCGATAAAATTAAAGTTGAGAACAAATTGAAAACGTTAAATGAATTTGAAAATATATAATCTATTATCATCTTCACCTATTTATCACTAAAAATATATACACTTACTAATCAAAATGTGAATTACATTCGTGCAAATAAGTTCAAACTAGTTACTTGTATGTAAAATATTACCTTTTACCGTGGTTGACTTATACTTTTTAATATATTATAATTTATTTTAGTAAATATATTGTAACACAATATATTTATATTTTGTAATTGATAAGGAGAATTAACTTACCATGAATATTTCTACTAAAGGAAGATACGGTTTAAGAGCAATGGTAGATATAGCAGTTCATTCATTTGGTGACTATATACCATTAAAAGTTATTGCAGAAAGACAATCAATTTCTGAAAATTATCTAGAACAAGTTTTTTCAATACTTAGAAAAGCTAAACTAGTAAAAAGTGCAAGAGGATCACAAGGTGGTTATACTCTATCAACAGAAGCATCAAAAATCACAGTTGGTGAAGTTTTAAGAATACTTGAAGGTGACTTAAATATTGCCGGTGATGATGATGGGGGCTCAGGTTTTAATAATAACATAAAAATTTGTATAGACACTATAGTATGGCAAGAAGTTAATAAACAAATTAATAAAGTTATGGATTCTGTAACTCTACAGGACCTTGTGGAAAAATATAAAAGTCTAAACTCAGAGTATACTTTAGACTTTATAATATAAATAAAGAATAATGACATCTGTATTATACAAATGTTATTATTCTTTATTTATGTTTATTAACATTTTTTATTCAGTTTAAAGTTATATTTATATTTTTATTAAGCATTCTTGCAATTAAATTTACTTAATTCACAGGTAATCATGTATTAGGTAGAATTTTAGATTTATTTCAAGTAAATTATAATATATATATATAATTACTGTTATTAAGAGTAATATTAGAAATACAAACATTTATTCTTAAACAAAGGGAGGAATAGTTTTGGATGTAAATCAAATATCTCAATTATCAAAACTTATGGGTATTGGAAGCACACAATCGTCTGCAGGAGTTTCAGGAAGTGATTCTAGTACCGATTTTGAAGCTTTGCTTAACCAACTAGTAGATAGTTCACAAAAACAGTCTTCAAATAATGTTGTGTCAAGTGTTCCTAGCATAAGCGATAAAACTAGCGGACTCGATAGTATATCATTGCAATCTCAAAAGGCTCAACAACTTCAACAAATGGTCATGCAACAAATGATGCAGGTTATGACAACTCAAAATACAGACAGCAGTTCAAGTGCTGGTACAGATGGAAGTAGCGATAGTTCAGAGAGTCTCTTTCCAAGTACAAATAACAACAAAGACTTATCTCAATTAATACAGACTATAACGCAGCAACAAAACAGTACAAGTAGTAGCACTAATATTAATAATTCAGATTTAATAAACACTGTTCTAAATAATAGTACTTTATAAATTTAAATTTCAGAAGATTTTATCAATAAATAAAAAGTGCCCATACTTTGGGTGCTTTTTATTTACTATTTTACTTTATGCTTATACCCTCATCATTTAATTCAAATAAGTCCTGCAAAATCCCATCAATAATATTTTCATCAATAAACGCTTTTAATTTTGGATTACGTTCTTCAGTATTAATATACTGAAGAAAATAACCACCAACTTTTTTTGCAATACTTAATTTAATAGATATATTTTGCTCTATTCCCTCATTAGTAAACAAACTAAATGTAACGTTATTATCACTATATTTTATTTTGACTTTTTTATAAAATCTAATATCTATATATTCATTTAAGTCTGTTACTGCTCTAATATTTTTTATATTATATTTATCTAAATTTTTATTAAAAATATCCACAAAGTTTTGCATTGCTTTGCTAATTATACTCTTATCAATGGTCATATTTCTAAATTGCAAAACCAATTCTTCCTTCCAGTTCATCTTATTCACCCCCTTTTAACTTACACCTAGTATGTTAAAAAAATTTAAAATATATATGAATATCTTGAATATATATACTCTTATTAAACTATTCATAATGTATAAAAAAGATACTGTATTTATTTATGTTTTTATATATTTTACATAATTAATATACCCTATATCATAGACATTTTGCCTACTCCATAGGGTACACTTTAATCTTCATTACCTCTTAATGGTCTAACAAGTTCACTCACATGGATATATATAATTGGCTGCGGTGCGAACTTCTATTTCATCCGGGTCGCTTACATCGTCATCTGGAAGTACAAACACTAGTTTCCGTTCAATTGTACCGCATTCATTGCTGCTACATTCATTTCTGCATATAGTAGTAATAAATCCTCTAAATGCAAGTATTCTGTGGAACTTATCATATATAATACATGCAACAGCAACTTTTTTATCAAAACATACATTATTTACTTGTATTCTTACAGTCAACAATCTAGCACCATGTTTTTCCATATCTATCGGGTCTGCATTAATAACATTACATAAATCACATGAACATTTATTGCATTTATCATTATTATAATTTTCACCCATTTAATAAAACTCCTTTTAATGTAAAATTTTACATATATCGTTTCAATACATTTTAAGCCTAAGTTTTTGCATTGATATATGTTCTCCTTAATTAGATTAATATCTTACTGTATCCTAATTTAGATCTAAAATTGGTTTGATTAATGGGTTTATATATAATTTTCATAATGTATATTCTACACTATAATATATTCATTAATAAATATTTTTGTGAATAACAACAAAAATAAAGAGCCCCAAGGAATCTCTCAGCACTCTTTACTTATTTTTAAAATTAATAATTACTACTTCACTACATTTTTTACACACTAATACAGCCGTTCCATCGTTACAGTTTTTAAATTCAAATTTTGTAATAGGCTTATCTGTTTTCAAGTCTTCAATATTTCCACACTTGCACAGTAACTTCATTCTAAATCCCCCATTCACTCAAATATCCTTAAATTATTGTACATCAAATCTTAAAAAATATCCACTCCTGAGTACTTAATGCATTCCTATTTTTTTGATTTTAAGTATCACTTTTAAATTAACAACATATTATATAATGAGAAAAGTCAAGGAGTGATATTATGTCAACGTGTGAAACTAGACAACCTTATAATGGTTGTTGTAGAGATTACTATGATAAATGTGATTGTTGTGATCCTTGGAACGATCCTTGGATTGAACCTTGGAGTGATCCTTGGAGTAACTTCTGTTGTGATGATGATTGTTGTAAAAAGAAACATTCTAATAATTGTAGCTATAGAGAAAACTAATATAAAAGCAGAGTTGCTAATTAAACCCGCAACTCTGCTATATCTATATGTTATATTACGCATAAAAATTAAGTTAATGTTTAAGTCCTGGCTTAAAAAACTTTGTGATTAAATTATCCCCAACATACAATATTAAGAATGCTACCACTATAAATCCCCAACCATATCGTCTCCAGTATGTTAATGCGATAAAACTAATAAGAACGTACCAAATAAGCAATAAACAATAATAATAAATTTTTTTCATGATATTCCTCCAATACAATTGTTTGAATCTTTAATTATTATATAATAAATATATCCTTTTAAGCAATTATATCCTTTTATGTACATTAAATAAAAAAGATTTAGCCTAAGCTAAACCAAATTTTGTATGAATTATTCTTTATATTTATCAATATATTCTAAAAGGGCCATACTAACTAAATCCATGCTTTTACATTCTTCATGTTTTTCTGAAAAATCTTTAAACTTATCCCAAACGTAAGAGTACACTCTAATAGTATTGGTCGTCTTAAATTCTTCATCAAGCATATCCTCATCAATCTTTAATTCTTGTGACTTCGATTGATCAATTATAATTTTATAATCCGTTTTTTGTTTTTCTACTCCAGCTTTATCTGATGCTTTTTTCTGTTCTTTTACAAAATCATAAGCTGAATCAATTGCTTCCTCTATGTTATCAGAATTGAAGCTCATACAAGGAATTGCATCATCTAATGTTAAACAAAACTTAGAACTTGATTGGATTTTCACCTTAAATCCTGCATCAATTAATTTCTCTAATTTATTCATTATTTGCACACCCTTTACTTTCACATTAGTTTCGTATACCACTTTTGCTATTGAAATACATTATTTTAATTAATTCCTATTATTTATAAATTTAGTATGCCATGTAATAATGGATATTATTCTATTATTTAATTTCATAATCTAAAGAAAACTAGTATAAATTTATGAAATCGATCACAAATGTTATAAAGAATATAATTTCTTTAAAAAATCATTTTTCAAAAAAAGCACCCTATCATATCGATTAATTATCAATATAATAAGGTGTTCAACTTATAAATTTGTAACTTAATTACATTAGCTAAAGTTATATTACCATTTGAATTTTATGAAAACGCTTACTCAAAATATCAGCACATTAACCTTCGAATTCCTCTGGATACTCTGCATTGTGATACACATCCTGCACATCCTCATCATCCTCAAGTGTATCTATTAAATCCTGGACTTTAGCTGCACCTTCCATGCTAACAGGAGTCATATTATCTGGAATCATTGTAATCTCCGCTGACGCAAATTCAAAACCTGCTTTTTCTAACACTTCTCTTACATGTCCAAATGTTTCCACGCTAGTAATAATTTCAAACATTTCTTTATCTGAAGTAAAATCTTCAGCCCCAGCTTCAAGAGCTATCATCATGATTTCATCCTCTTCCATACCTTCAGTTCTCTCTATAATAATTTGACCTTTTTTAGCAAACATCCAGCTTACACATCCAGCTGCTCCCATATTTCCATGATGTCTGTCAAATGCATGTCTTACCGTCGCAACACTTCTATTCTTTTTATCTGTTAGAGTTACAACAACTACAGCAACACCTTCTGCTCCATATCCTTCATAAACTATTTCTTCGTAGTTTACGCCTTCGAGCTCTCCAGCACCTTTTTTTATTGCTCTAGTTATTGTATCCAGTGGCATATTATTAGACTTAGCCTTTGCAACTACATCTCTAAGATGAGCATTAATTTCTAACTTAGACCCACCATTTTTAGCCGCCATTATTATTTCTTTACCTAATTTCGTAAATACTTTACCTCTTATAACATCAATTTTACCTTTTTTTTGTTGAATATTATGCCATTTTGAATGTCCTGACATTTGAAATCCCCCCCAACTGACTATTTTAATGTGGAATATTTCTAACCAATCTAATAAATAGCAATAACTCTATGAATTAGTTATAAGTACATTACTTTCATATTATATCATAGAAATAAAGCACTTTTCAAATAAATAAGAAATGTATATTTTACTTATCCTTCTCATTTATAAGTACAGCATCTATGATTTCACTATCATATAGTCTATGTTCTAGCTTAAAATACATTTTTTCCTTATCTTCTTCAAACAAAGCTTTTCCTGAAGTAACCTCAGTTAGTTGCGATTTTAATTTTTCTAAATTATCATATTGACATACTATTTCAATTTTTACAATATCTGTATAATCGACATTTTCTATATAAAAGTTATCTTTGGCACAAACATGTTGCAATTTCCCAAGCAAATCATATTCAATTGTTATTTTCAGTGCAACACCTTTAACTTTTTCCACTACACCTCCCTCTTTAATAGCTAATGATGCACCTTTAGAGTATGATCTTGCAAGCCCGCCAGTGCCTAACAAAACCCCTCCAAAATATCTAGTTACTACCACTACTACATCAGTTATGTCACTCTTTTTTAACACTTCAAGCATAGGAATTCCTCCAGTGCCTTGAGGTTCTCCATCATCACTATACCTTTGTATTTGTTTTTTTTCACCAATTATATATGCGTAAACATTGTGCCTTGCTTGTTTATGCTTGTTTTTAATCTTTTGAATAAATTCCTTAGCTTCATCTTCATTTTCGACCCTTTTTCCATGACCAATAAATATGGACTTTTTTTCTTTAAATTCAGCAATTGATTCATCCTTTATAGTAAAATAGCTCATTTCAATTATCCCACCTATGCTTAAATGTTCTAAATTAGATTTAATGTCACCATATTCTCATTTCTCCATTTGCCCCATCAGCAATAAGAAACTCTGCGCAGCATTAATTATGTATTGCTTATCCGTGTTTTCATATATATACTTTATTTTTATAATAGCTTTTTCACTCTTTATTTTACCCAGTGACTTTATTGCATAGCTTATAACTTGTGGATTTTCATCCTCAAGTGCTCTTAGTAATGCACCTTCAGCTCTTAAGTCTCCCAATTTACCCATAGCAGATACTGCCATTCGTCTCACATTTATAAATTTATGCACGGATGCCTTAATTAAAATATTTAAACAAGATTTTTCATTTAATTCCCCTAAAATCCAAACAGCAACCTCTTTGTCCTTAGGATGCATCTCCACATAATTTGTTTTTATTAGTTCTATTAGTTTGTTTTTATTATCTTCATTTATTGAATTTAAAAAATAGATTTTATCTTCTTTCCCAGCTTTAGCAATACTTTTAAAAAGTTCATCAGTATCATTGCTATGCACTAAAAATCTATATTTTATTTTACCATCTATAATGTGTTTTTGTACAATAGAGTTATCCAAATTCCTAATTTTACATATTGCTTCCATCGTTTTCCCCTCCAAAAACAAGAAGTAGGATATTTCCTCATTAGAATATTTATTGATGGATAACCAGTCAATTTCAACTAATCCTTTTTTCAAAAACGTCGCTCCTTACCTTATGATTATTTTTCACTTAATATTTCTGAGATAATCTTAATTCCTTCTTCAATTTCAGGCTTTTTTATTTCCGAAAAACTAAGCCGGAAATAATTATTCCCTTGTTTAGCATTTTTATAAAATAGTACTCCTGGTGTAATTAAAACCTTCTTATTCATACACCTATAAAAGAGTTCCATTGAATTAGTTTTTAGCTCAGTAGCTATTTTAAAATAAAAATGTATCCCCCCACCAGGCGTATAATAACTAACCTTGTCACCTAAATATTTTTCTATACATTGCAACATAAAATTGTATTTATCCATATATGCCATATTTAGGCGACCTATGTGTTCTTTCCAAAGGTCCTTATTTATATATAAATCTAAAGCACGTTGCATAAGACTAGATGTTGATATGTCTGTATTAATTTTTGAATTTTGAATATACTCCTTACATTTTTGTGGCGATATCATGTATCCAAGTCTTATTCCCGGTAAAAATATTTTTGAAAAGCTCTTTATATAAATAACTTTGTCATTTACATCTAAGCTCTTAAAACTATTATATTCCTTATTATCATATATTAGTTCAGATAAATAATCATCTTCCACTATATAAAAATCATATGATTCTGCCAGTTCTAATATTTTCACCTTTTTTTCCAAACTATATGTAGCCCCTGTTGGATTTTGAAAATAACTCATCGCATAAAAACATTTGATTCTATTCTTTTTTAATATTGCTTCAAATTGGAGTAAATCTACACCATCTTCTAATATATCAACTTCAAATATATTAGCTCTTCTCCATTTAAAAACCGTAAGCGCACCACCATACGTTGGTTTTTCTACAATTACATTGTCATGAACATTAATTATAGATTTAGAAACTATATCAATTCCCTGTTGTGCACCTGATAGTATCAATATATCTTCGCTACTAACCTTATTATTCCAAAAGAAAGTACTTATACTGTTTCTAAGTCCCTCATACCCTAATGATTCCTTATACGCAAAAGCCTCCGTACCATCTCTATCTAATACCTCATTTAGCACATCTTTAAATACCGTTACAGGAAAAAATTCACTACTTGTTATTTCTCCTGTAAAGTCCACATAATTTTTCAGATTTTGATTTGATATTTTTTTTAATGTATTGGAGTACTCCTTCTTAAACTTAATATTTGTGTCTCTTCTTTTAGCATAAGTGCCACTTCCCATCTTTTGATATGCATACCCCTCAGCTTCAAGTTTTTTATAGGCGCTTACAATGGTAACATCATTAACTTTCAATATTTTAGCTAGTTTTCTTATTGAAAGTAATTTTTCACCATCATCAATATTATTTTCATCAATTAATCTTTTTATATGCTTTGATATTTCTAGATACTTAGGCATGTCGCTGCTAAATTCAATCTCATATCTATACATATTTTCACCTACTTATTTCAAAAATATTAAACGAAATAAACATTTTGTTTAATTAATATATTATCCTTATTTATCTTAAAATCTCTACTTTCTTTTTTTATAATGTCTCTTTTCCATAATTTATTAAGAACTTCTTCCATATCTATATCAAATTCTTTAAACAAATCATCCGACATAATTTCTTCTGCACTTACAAACCTATCTTGTTGTCTCATATAGTTCAAAAGTAAATTGCAATTATCTTTAATATTTAAGTCTATATTTTGTTCTAAAAATGTCATTGTTTCTTGAATAGTCTCTTTTATGTTTGATTTTTCAAAAAACAATTTATCAACGCATTGTTTGAACTCTTCATCTAAATTAAGAGCCATAGTCATAACATCCTTGCTAATCATATATCCAGACGAATTTACAAATAACTTTGAGTACTTTTCTATACATCTTGTAGCTGAGCTGTAAGATGTATATATAGCGTCACTCCATAAATATTTTTTACAAACTCCCATTTCTTTTAATAATTTTCCTAAAAAGCTCATACCCCAACGTTCTCTATCAACATCTGGGAAAAGTCTACCCCCATCATACCTTACAGTTATGTCCATATCTTTTGAAAATATTAACCTTGAGGACGAGAAAATTCTATGTAAATATCCGCCCTTTATATTATTAGAGTAAACTTGAATAAATTTTTCCTTGCCCATTAATTTAACATGAACTGAAATACCCTCCTCCTGTGAATATAAGTTTCTAATTTTATCATAATTTTCATCAACAATTACGATGAAATCAATATCTGATTCTTCCCATAAATCACCAGTTACCATACTTCCAAAAACCATTACTGATAAAACGGATTCATCGATTTTCATCCTATCAATAACGCTATTAAAAGCCTTCTGATATTGCAAAATAGTTTTTATCATTCTCTTCCCCCATAATTTTTTATATACTTATATTTTATTAACGCCTTTAAAATATTTTATGCAACAATTTCAAATTTATATTTTATATTTTATATTTTTATTATAAAAATAATGAATATATCATTAATACATATATAATTAATTGTTGCAAAGGTATCTTTATTCATAATGAAATCTTACTTAAATTCTTATATTATTCCTTTATCGTTAATTATAGCACTACATTTTTCAAAACTACAAATATTCGATTTCAGATTATTATTAGCAAGACATATTTTCTTAATGAGATTATATTTAGAACTATTATAAAATTTTTCAACTTTATATTTAAAATTCCATATTTGAAATTAAAAACAAAGATTTAATAAAAAAAGCAAAGAGAAGCAATTTAATTTTAATTAAACTAATTCCCTTCACTCCCATAAAAAATTATTTACAGTCATATTTTGATAAATCTAGCATATTATCTACTTTGCATCTTAATACTTTAATTACATCTGAAGATATTTCATCAACACTATTTGTTAAATTTAGAGCATTTTTAATTTTTGAACTACGACCAAAATTTGTATTCGTCAAACTAACTGCAGTAGCAGAAAAATCAAGTGATGAAAGTGATAAAGTATATAACGTATCTAGCAATGGCTTTACATCATTTTCAAAATAAGCTTTTGCTTTAAAATCTAGTGGTAATCTATCTAACTCAAATCTTAAAATGTTTATGTCTACTACTTTATCTGTCAATAATTTAATACAAGAATTAGCAGAAGTATCTGTTGTACTCGCTATGGACTGACTAGCAGTAGAACCAGCACCCTCATTGAGGTTTCCAATCTGTTTGTTCATATCATCTATAATTTGTTGTTGTATTTGTTGATATTTTATACTATCACTAATTGCCCTTTTGTCTTGTTCTTTTTCATTATCTGAATTTGATTTTTTTTCTCCCATATATACCCCTACATTCTTTAATAGCTGTTATGACTAATATTAAATTATATAAGATACATTTAGACTTTATTACACTTATGAAAAATTTTTATTAAATAGACAATAAAACTAATCTATAATATATTTTTGGCATTTATTATAAACCTCATTGTCTCCTTGTACTGACATAAGTGTTCCTTCCTCATTGTATTCTTCTGAATCAACCTTAGAACCCCTATGTAAATATGCAACCATTGACTGATCAGTGTATGGAATAAGCACATTAAACTTTTTCAAAGTATAAGGAAGTTCTTTACAAACGTCTATTAATAATCCTTCAAGATTTGTACCATTTTTAGCTGATATTTCTATACACTTTAATTCTTTATATTTTTCTTTGATTTTTATAATATTTTCCGGTGTTGCTTTATCAATTTTATTTAACACCAATATCACTGGTTTGTCAATTACACTTAATTCTGTTAATACACTATCTACAGCCTCAATTTGTAACTCTGCAGTTTCAGATGATACATCCACTACATGTAGCAACAAATCAGAGTATACCACTTCTTCAAGTGTTGACTTAAATGCTTCAACTAAGTCATGAGGTAGTTTTCTTATAAACCCTACGGTATCTGTTACTGCTGCCACTCTATTATCAGGTAATAATAAAGCCCTTGTTGTTACATCAAGTGTTGCAAAGAGCATATCTGCTTCAAACACTTTGTCCTTTTGAGCAATACTTTTTAATGCTGCTAAATCACATAATGCATTTCTAAGCGTCGATTTACCAGAATTAGTATATCCTACTAACGACACTTTTGATATGCTATCACGACTTCTCTTTTCCCTTTGTACACTTCTAGTTGTTCTTATTTTTGCTAATTCTTTATTTAAATCAAAAATACCTTCTCTTATTCGCCTCTTATCAATTTCTAGCTTTTTCTCTCCTGGCCCTCTTGTACCAATTCCGGCACCCGTCCTTGAAAGCATTGTCCCAAGTCCAGTTAATCTTGGTAATCTATATTTTAATTGTGCAAGTTCAACTTGAATTTTTGCTTCCCTTGTTCTCGCTCTTCGTGCAAATATCTCTAAAATTAGGGTAGTTCTATCTATCACCTTACACCCAAGAACTTCTTCCAAGTTTCTAACTTGAGATCCTGATAATTCATCATCAAATATAACTAGATTGGCTCGTAAAGATTGCCTAATACCAGCTATTTCTTCAGCTTTCCCTCTGCCTATATACAAGGCTGCATCTATTTTATGTCTATTTTGAAGTATAGCATCTACAGTCTCTACATTACATGCTCTTGCAAGCTCTGTTAGTTCTGATAAATCTTCTTCACTCCCTATTCCAACCAAAATAGCTCGTTCTGTATCATCCTCAATAACTTCACTTGTTTTCATTAATTTTTCAATATATTTAACTTTATCTAAAATATCATATTCAATTACTTCGTTTAAATTTATTGGGCCAACTTCTTCTTCTATTAATATACCGTTATCTATTCCACAAAAACCTATATTATATTTTAAATTTTCCTTATCCTGATTTACTCCAATAGCCACTATACAATCTAGTTTCAATTTTACAAGTGCTGACATATCTAAAGCCGATAATCTAGAGTTGCCATTTGGATGAGTATGTATTATTTTAACCCCTGATAAACGGCCTTCTCTTATATCAATTATTGGCAGTTCCACTGTACTACTGTCGCCAATTGCCATACTTAAAATCTTACCCTTTCTATCTATAGCTGCACTAATTTCTCTATCTAGATTTTGTGTTACTTCAACTAATATATCTACTAATTCAACAGACAAAATACAATCTTTAGAAACACTTAATTCACAAGCATCTTCTAATTTATTTAAAATTGAATTTTTAACTCCATCTATATTTCCATATACCATCTTACATCACTCCATTCTATTAATATTTTAACTAATTTCTTTATTCTTATACTTGACAACTTTCTTATAATTTTATACTATTGAGAGCATATTGTAAATATGTAAAGAGGGCGGGATTAACATTGGAAAATAAAAAAATAAATATTCTTATATCAAAAGATCAAATTAGTGAAAGAATTGAGCAACTTGGTGCTGAAATTTCCAAAGATTATTTCGGAAAAAATTTATATGTTCTATCATTGCTTAGAGGTAGCTTTATATATACTGCAGACCTTGTACGCCAAATCACTGTACCAACGAAAATCGGATTTATGACAACTTCAAGCTATGAGAATGCTGAAGAATCACTAGGACTCGTTAACATTGTAAATGATGTACCTGACAATATTTCTGGATTTGATGTATTAATAGTTGATGATATTGTTGATACTGGTTTAACTATGAGTTTCGTTATGGAGCATGTTAAATCTTTAGGTGCTGCAAGTGTTAAAACTTGTGTTCTCTTAAATAAAATAGAAAGAAGAACTGTTGAAATAGCCCCTGATTACTGCTGCTTTGATATTCCAGATCTTTTCGTAGTTGGTTATGGATTAAATTATGGAGACTACTATAGAAATATTCCATACATATTTAATTGGGAAGATTAATTTAAATCACCGTATTTAAATGCCCTAAAACTACATAAAAGTATAAAAAACAAAGTACCGTTAAACGAACTTTGTTTTTTATACTTTTATTACTTACTATTTTCTAGTTTAGACCCAGTTCCATTTAAATCTAATTGTACTGCAGTATTAGGTGTTTTACCAACTATGATAGTTTCAGCAATTGGTACCTCATTAGTTACCTCAATATCATTACTTTTCAAAGGTATAATTACTCTAACTGTAGTTTTTACTTTAACATATATCTTGTGTCTTGTTTGGTTTATACCTGCACTTTCAAACTCAGATGAATATTTAGTTTCTACTTGTCCTATCGGCTGCATTTTGATTGTAACACTAGGTCCGTAGTAAGATAGAATATTATTTCTTGTTATGTATCCTATTGGAACTTTGATTCCTACATCTCCCAATTTCATCAATTCCTTTTGTGACTTTAAAGCAACATCGCAAGCTATTTTATTCATTTTCAAAGTATCTGCCTTAAGCATTACAATATTTCCCACAGAATCTTTATCCGCCTTTATTATCTCATCATAATTAAATTGATTCGAGTATTCATCTATAATTGCTTTATTTACAATCTCTGTTGCCTTTGCTCTCATTTCTGAATCAGCCACTGCCATTATGGTTGGCATTGAAATCTTATCAAAAATATATATGAATATCACAAAATTTATCATAATTATGGATATAATTATTAATATTCTACCTTTAATTTTATTATTAATATTCATTACCCCCATCTAAGGTTATATATTATTATATGTGGCTTATCTACAGTAAAGAATTCAAATATATTACAAAATACAATATTTTACATTACTTTATATTTAAATAAATAAGATAATTATATGGTATAATATTAAAAGCTAATTATACTTAAACAACGTGAATTTTTAGAGGTTACGATAAAATTTGATAGTTTTTATCTGCTTCATAAAAATACAAGGAGGATACTCAATGGATAAAAAAGAAGCTTCTCAGAAAAAGAAAAAAAAAGCTGGGAAGCATGTTTTTAAAAAGCTCGCTTTTGCCATTCTAATTATAGTCTTAATAGTCAGTGTAGCCATGGGAGGCGTAGTCTTAGCTATGATTAAGACAGCTCCCAGTTTAGATATTAATGAATTTTTAAAACTAGATGAAATTACAGTATTATTAGATGATTCTGGAAAACTTATGGATGAATATGTGATTTCGCAACGAAGGATTAATCTACCTATTAGCGATGTCCCAGTTAATCTTCAAGAAGCATTTATAAGTATTGAAGATTCTAGATTTGAAACGCATCCAGGTATTGATATAAAAAGGCTAACTGGGTCCATATTAAATGATCTGAAAATTAAACTAACTGGAAGCGGACAAAGTCTTCAAGGTGCTTCAACCATAACTCAACAGTTGGTCAAGTATAGAATATTTTTAGAAGATTCTATGGAAAACAGAACTTCTATGAAAAGAAAAGTTCAAGAAATTTATTTGTCACTAAAGATAGAGAAAGTTTTGACTAAATCCCAAATTTTAGAGACCTACATGAATACTATTTTTCTAGGAGGGAATGCACACGGTATAGAAGCTGCGTCACAACAATATTTTAATAAATCTGTTAAAAACTTAACCTTAAAACAATCTGCTTTTATAGCTAGTGCAGCACAGAACCCTAGTGTTTCATACTCTATGGCAATTAAATCTTATAAGGCTAAAACAGCTTTTAATTCAAATAGAACCAAAGCCGTCTTAGATAATATGTATAAATATAATAAAATTAGCAAGGCACAATTTGACTCAGCTATGGCTGAAGAATTAACTTTTAGTTTTTCACAAAAGGATGCAAATAAAATGAACTATGAGTACTTCTCTATGCCTGCTCTCCTTCAAGTTACTAATGATTTAATGAAAAAGTATAATATTAGCAAAACAGAAGCATCTTCAATGCTAATGTATGATGGAGTGAAAATTTATACAACCATGGATAGAAATTTACAAAACACATCACAAAACTTAATTAATGCTCCTATGAATTCTTCGCAAGCAAACCTACAAGCATCATGTGTTATCATGGATTATCATACAGGTGAAGTTAAAACTATTATAGGTGGACGTAATGTTAAAGTCCCTATGTCTTATAATAGAGCTACTTCTACAGCATCAAAAGATTTCTTGAGGGCTCCTGGATCAAGTATCAAGCCTTTGACTGTATATAGTCCAGCTATTGATACAAAAGCAGCTACAGCTTCTACAGTTATTGAAGATTCACCTATACCGTCTCCTGGATATAATCCTAGTAATGACGATTATAAATATAAAGGATATTTAACTCTACGTGATTGTTTAATGTATTCTGTCAACGTTGCTGCTGTGAAAATTGAGAATATAATTGGTATTAAAACTGGGGTTTCTTATGGTGAAAAGTTTGGATTGAAACTTGATAGTGTAGATATCAATAGTCCCGCTGCTATTACCCTTGGTCAATTAGATGGTGGAACTAACCCTCTTACTATGGCAGCTGCTTATGGTGTTTTTGGAAATAGCGGTAATCTTACTCCTCCAAGATTATACACTAAAGTAGTTGATAGAACTGGTAAAGTTCTGCTTGATACAAACCCTGAAACAACACCTGTTTTATCACCTCAAAGTGCATATATAATGTATGATTTATTAAAAGGACCTGTAAGCTCACTTGGTACTGGTCCAAATGCTGTTTTTAGCGACATGCCTGTTCGTGGTAAAACTGGTACTACTTCCAATTCAAAAGATCTATGGTTTGTTGGTTTAACTCCATATTACTCTGGTGCAGTTTGGATTGGAACAGATAAAGCAGATAAAATCGTGGGATTGAATAGTAATGACGCTGCGCAGTTATGGGGGAAAGTTATGAAAGCAGCTCATACTTCTCTTCCAGTAAAGAACATTGAAATGCCCTCTGGTATATCCACCGTGTCCGTATCAAAGGATTCAGGCAATATACCTACAGCGTTAACTAATGCAGACCCAAGGGGTGATAGAGTCTATTCTGAACTGTTTATTGATGGGACCGAGCCAACAGCCCTTGATAGTATCCATGTTTCTGCTAAAGTCACAAAAGACACAAACGGCAAATATGTCTTAGCATCAAAATATACACCTATTTGGAAAATTGAAACAAGAGTTTTTATAAAGAGAGATTATGTACCTAATGTATATTTAGAGGACTCTGTTTTTGTATTACCAACAGCTGTTGATAACTTTTCAGTTCCAATTGTTAATCCTTCAGTTGTTACTCCAAGTATCCCACCAACTACTCCTGAAACAACAGCTCCTACTACCATTCCTCAGACTAACGGAGAAAATAGCACTACAGATGGCGCTGCCCAAGTTAAACCAGATACACCTAATAATACTCCTACTACTAATAAGAATAATGACACCACTACCACTACACCCTAAACAAAATAAAAAGCAGTTATTAAAATATTTTGTATTTTAATAACTGCTTTTTATTTTTATTTAGTCTTAGGATTAAAAATTAATGCCATAATATAGCCGAAAAAAATTGCAGCAGTAATACCACCAGCTGTACCCTTTATGCCTCCCGTAAATGCACCTATAAGACCAACCTCATCTACTTCTTTCATTACACTTTTAGCCAAACTATATCCAAAACCAGGTAGAGGTATACTCCCCCCCGCTTTCCCATATTCAATTACTACATCATATATATTAAATGCTCCTAATATTACACCACTCGTTACAAATACAACTAATATTCTAGCAGGAGTTAGTTTAGTTGTATCCATAAGTATTTGTCCTATAACACATATAATCCCCCCAACTATAAAAGACATAATGTAATTATTCATTTATTCACCCCCAAACTCTATTGAAACGGCATGCGCAATTCCTGGTATTGTTTCACCTTGCAAAGACGAAGTAGGATTTAAAAGAGCACCAGTTGAAACTAACAATATCCTTTTAAATTTTCCCTTTATCATATTTTTAAGTAGATATCCTGTTGCAACTACTGCGGAACAACCACATCCACTACCCCCAGCGTTAGTTCCTTGTTTATTTTCATCAAAAATTTCTTCACCACAGTCAATATAATGACCTTTCATATCATACTTATATTCAAGCAATAATTTTTCTGTAAATTTTCTTCCTATAATACCTAAATCTCCAGTAGCAATGATATCATAATCTGAAGGTTTCCTCCCAGTGTCCATAAAATGCTGTTTAATAGTATCCACTGCTGCTGGAGCCATTGCAACACCCATATTATTTACATCAGTTATTCCGTAGTCCTTAACTTTTCCAGTTGTAACGTGAGTAACATATGGGAATTTACCTTTTTTCCCTAAAACCATAGCACCTGCACCTGTAACCGTCCATTGAGCTGTTGGTGCTCTTTGACTTCCCATTTCAAGTGGTAATCTAAATTGTCTTTCCGCAGAAGAAAAATGTGATGAGGTAGCTGCTACAACATAATTTGCAAGTCCCCCCTCCATTATCATTGAACCAACACTTAAAGATTCAGCCATAGTTGAACAAGCTCCGTAAAGACCTATGAACGGTATATTTAAATCTCTAGCAGCAAAACAAGAGGATGATAACTGATTTAATAAATCACCAGCTAATAAATAATTGATATCCTTTTCTTTTAACTTTGCTTTTTTTATGCTCTCTGATATCGCAGTATACAAAAGACTTGTTTCAGCTTTTTCAAAACTCTCAGTTCCATTGAGATCGTCTTCTATAATTTTATCAAAATACTCTCTTAATGGACCCTGTCCTTCTTTAGGACCAACTATATTGTATGTACCGATAATTCTAGGTTTACTTTCAAGCTCTACTGTCTGAAGGCCAATTCTTCTTCCCATTTTGCGTCACCACCTTAAAAAATAATATAAAATACCTACAATTACAGATGAACCAATTCCATAAACCAAAACAGGTCCTGCAATAGTAAACATTTTAGCTGCTACCCCAAAAACAAAACCCTCTTTTTTAAATTCCATTGCAGGTGAGACTATAGAATTTGCAAATCCAGTAATCGGTACGACAGAACCTGCTCCTGCAAAATCACCTAACTTGTCATATACACCAATTCCTGTAAGCACAGCACCTAAAAATACCATAACTATCGAAACATAAGTCCCTACATCATCTTTTGGAATACCAATTTTCGAAAAAATATCACTTATAAATTGTCCAATTACACATATTAATCCTCCAACCCAAAAGGCATTAAAGCAGTGTATTAATAAATTAGGTTTTGGAATATTATTGGAATTAAGTTTATCAAATTTTTTTCTAATTATTTTTTCTTCTACCTTCATAATGCTCCTCCTTTTAACCTTGAAAGTTGTTATCAATTTGTTTTGTAATTTAAATATAATAGTCTAATCCTTAATTATAGTATTTGCATTAATATATTTTTTAGTCAAAAAAAGATATAACTAAAGATAAAGAAGGGGCTGTCTCAAAATGGTTAAAAAATCATTTGAAGAGATAGCCTCTTTTCCT
>NZ_CALEVF010000239.1 GCF_937920395.1 uncultured Clostridium sp.
TAACTTTTAATAAAACCAATATTTTGAAATTAATCATACAAATCAAACAATTAATTCCTTGTTATACTTAATCAGAAAAATACATTACATAATTAAAACCCCCTTACTTTAAGGGAGTTCTAATTTGTTGCTATTATCTAAGCTCTGCACCAACTTTATTCTCTAAAGATCTTAGTATTTTCTCATGTACTTTGTTTACTTCATCGTCAGTTAATGTTTTATCTGCCCTTCTGTAAACTATAGCATAGGCTATACTTTTTTTACCATCTGCTATTTGCTTACCTTTATATACATCAAATAATTTAACACTTTCTAAAATATTCCCACCTTGCTTTACAATTACATCCTCAATATCTTGAACTAAAACTTCATCATCAACTAAAAGAGCAATATCTCTTGTAACAGCTGGAAATTTTGGAAGTGGTTTGTACTTGTTATTTAAATCTGTATGCTTGTATAATACATCCAAGTTTAATTCTGCGATGTAACATCTTGGTAACACATTATAGTTTTCTGAAACGCTAGGATGAATTTCTCCAACCACGCCTACAAATTCTCTCTTCACATATAAATTTGATGTTTTTCCTGGGTGATAAGTTGGATTTTCACTTTCTCTTTTAAATGCTGCATTTTTTATTCCCAAATTATCCAATACATTTTCAACGCAACCTTTTAAATCTAAATAATCAACATTTCCATACATTCCTATTGTTAATATATTTCTTTCCTCAGGAAGCTTATCTAAATCGTCGCTCGGTATATAAACCTTACCTATTTCAAATAACCTTACTTCTTCATTATTTCTCGAATAATTTCTTGATAAGCAGTCCATCATAGATGCTATAGTTGTAGTTCTCATTATACTATAATCTTCACCTAGTGGATTTTTTATAGTAACTACCTTTCTTAATTCACTATCGCTCGGAACTAAAAGCTTATTAAATATTTTAGGACTTACGAAAGAATAACTTATTGATTGATTAAGGGAGCTTGCAGTTAAAGAAAGAGCTACTCTATCTTCTAATTTTTGTTTCTCACTCTTTCCACTTCTTGAAGTTTCACAATTAGGTAACGTAGATGGTATATTATCATAACCATACATTCTAGCTATTTCTTCTGCAATATCTTCTCTAATATTAATATCAGATCTATGAGAAGGTGCCTGAACAATTAAGAAATTACCTATTATTTCAGTAGCAAGTTCTAATCTATCGAGATACGATTTCATATCATATTTAGATATATTTGTTCCAAGGAAAGTATTAATCCAATTTATATCTACTTCTAGAGTATTAGATTTAACTATTTTCGGATATACATCAACGCACCCCTGCATTATTTCACCAGCACCTAATTCTTCTACTAAATGACAAGCCCTGTTAATTGCCATTTCAGCCATATTAGGATCCAAATCTTTTTCAAATTTTGAAGATGCATCAGTTCTTAAAGCTAATTTTTTAGATGCAAGTCTTATATTAACTCCATCAAAATTTGCACCTTCAAATATTACACTTGTAGTGTCTTCTTTAATTCCTGAATTAAGACCTCCCATTATACCTGCAAGTCCTATAATTTTATCTCCATCTTTTATACATAATATACTATCATCTAAATCTCTTTCTACTTCATCTAGTGTAGTAAATTTTCCACCAACACTTGCTCTTTCAATAACTATATTATTCGTAGTAATTTGTCTAGCGTCAAACGCATGCATAGGCTGACCAAGCTCAACCATAATAAAGTTTGTAATATCTACTATGTTATTAATAGGTCTAATTTCAGCTTCTATAAGTCTTTCTTGCATCCATTGTGGTGATGGCTCAATCTTTACATTTTTTATACCCTTTAACATATATCTTTTACATAACTCATCCTTAATATCTACCTTGTAAACATCCTCTACATTTCCTTGCGCAGTAGATTTATAATCAAGAGCCGGTTTTCTATATTCTGTCCCCAAAGTTGCAGCTGTCTCTCTAGCTATTCCTAAAATACTAAGACAATCAGCTCTATTAGATGTTATTTCAAAATCTATTAACACACTTTGAAGATTCAATACTTCTTTTATATCTTTACCAAGTGGTGTATCTTTTGGTAGTATCATTAGCCCCTCAACTGGTTCATCCATAGGTATTCCAAGTTCTTCTTCAGAGCAGAACATACCATTGGATAATATACCACGAAGTTTACCTTTCTTTATTTTAATTCCTCCATGTAGCGTTGATTGATGAAGTGCCACTGGTACAATATCATTTTCTTTCATATTAGTAGCTGCTGTAACAATTTGTGTTGGTGCGTTTAGTCCTATATCAACCTGACACACAACTAATTTATCAGCATCTGGATGCCTGACGATTTCTATTATCTTTCCTGTAACAACATTTTGAATTTCAGCACCTGATATAATAACCTCTTCAACTTTTGAACCAGACATTGTTAATTTGTCACCGAGTTCCTGTGGTGAAATATTTATATCTACATAATCTTTAAGCCATTTAACTGGAACTTTCATAATACATCCTCCTAGTATCTGTGTTAGTACAAAACACCTATTAATCGTTTTGCCTCTTGCTTTTTATATACTTACTACATAGTTACTAATTTATATATTAAATCATCTCCTGCGGATCTGCATATTAACTACTTCAGATGGAGTTTTATACTCCCAATAAAATTTTATTTCTGCTAATGTAGTTAACTCCCACTTATAAAAGTAGGAGGCCTTCCTTCTGAAATGTCGTTAAAATTGTTTTAAAAATTTCATATCACTTTCATAAAGTGCTCGAATATCATCTATTCCGTAGTTAAGCATTGTAATTCTATCAAGCCCAAATCCGAAAGCAAAACCGCTATAAACTTCTGGGTCAATTCCACAATTTCTTAAAACATCCGGATGAACCATTCCACAACCTAAAAGTTCTATCCAACCACTTCCACTACAAACCTTACATCCTTTACCCTTGCAAACAAAGCAAGTAGCATCCATCTCAGCTGAAGGCTCTGTAAAAGGAAAATGATGTGGTCTAAACTTTGTTTCCATTTTATCTCCAAACATCTTTTGCGTAAATAATTCAAGCGTTCCCTTTAAATCAGCAAACGTAATTCCTTTATCTACTACAAGACCTTCAATTTGATAAAAAATTGGTGAATGAGTAGCATCTGCTGCATCTGACCTGTAAACTTTACCTGGTGAAATCATTTTTATAGGTGGTTTCTGGTTTTCCATAGTTCTTATTTGTACTGGTGATGTTTGAGTTCTTAAAACCACACTATCATTTATATAAAAAGTATCTTGTTCACCTCTTGCAGGATGATTTTCAGGTATGTTTAATGCCTCAAAATTATAGTAATCTGTTTCTACCTCAGGTCCCTCTTCTATTACAAATCCCATAGATAAAAAGATATCATTAACTTTTTCAAGTGTTAGCTCAAGTGGATGTCTTTTTCCTATTGTTTGTTTTTTTCCTGGCATCGATATATCTATAACTTCACTTTTTAGTTTTAATTCATTTTCGTCTCTCTTTAATTTGTCTGTTGCATTTGTTATAAGTGATTCAATATCCTCACGAACTTGATTGGCTAATTTCCCAATGACTGGTCTTTCCTCATTTGATAGCTGACCCATACCTCTTAATATTTGTGTAAGCTCACCCTTTTTACCTAAATACTTAACTCTTACATTTTCCAATTCTGTTTTAAGATCTGCTCCTTTTAATTCTTCTAAAACTGCAGCTTTTATCATTTTTAACTTTTCTTTCATAATGAAAACTCCCTTCATATTTATGTAATATATGTATTTATATTTTTTTATAAAACAAAAAAAACCATCCCCAATGAAGGGACGGAATATCCGCGTTACCACCCTAATTGACTAATAAATAGTCCTCTTAGATAAATTTATCGGTTCTACCCGCTAACAGTTACTTTATTTCACCGTTAGAACTCCAGAGTGAACTTCAACATAAAAATTATTTTCGAAGCTCTCAATCTAAGGCTTCTTATCCCTGTAAACATTTTTATATTTACTATCTCTATCACAGTTTATTTTATTGATTTATTTATGAAAGTATACAAAACATTATAACCATAACTTGATAAAATTTCAACTATTAATTTAATCTATATAATATTTTTTTGTCTTACAACTTCATACATCATAATCGACGCAGCTACTGCAGCATTAAGTGATTCTGCACCACCAGGCATAGGAATCTTTATTTTCAAATCACATATTTCATAAACTTCATCACTAATTCCATTTCCTTCATTTCCAACAGCTATAATTATCTTTTCTTTTAAGTCTACATCGTAAAAGTTTTTATCTGTATCGAGTGAACTAGTTACTAGTTTAAATCCACTATTTTTTAGTTTTTGAACTAGTGCTAAATCATTATCATAAATAATAGGTATTTTAAAAATAGAACCCATTGTAGCTCTTAATGTTTTCTCATTATAAATATCCACAGTTCCCTTTGTAAGTATAACGCCAAGGGCTCCTGCTGCATGGGCTGTTCTAATTATGGTTCCCATATTTCCTGGATCTTGAATCCTATCCGCTAACATATAAAATCCATTATCATATTTGATTTCTACAGGTTTATTTTTAACTGACGCAATAATTCCTTGTGGATTATCTGTATCACAAATATTTTTAAACAAACTATCACTAACACCATAAACTTTAGTGTTTCCCTGTAGTTTATCTTTCATGCTAGAGTTCTCAAACTTAGCCTCACCTCTAGCACTTATAAATATATGCACAACTTCGAATTCTGAGTCCAAAGCTTCTTCTACAAATCTAAATCCCTCAACTAAAAACATGTTACTACTTACTCTATATCTTTTTTCCTTTAGTTTTCTAATATCTTTAATCAATAAATTATCTTTGCTTTGAATATATTCCAAACTAAGTGCCCCTTATTTAACTAAATTTTCTAACGTATTTAATTCTTGTATACTGCCAATAGCAACTATAATATCTCCTGGTTCAATGATATTATCAGCTGATGGCGAAATATCAATGTCATTATTCCTTTTTATAGCCATTACACTTATGCCATATCTAGCTCTTATATTTAATTCTCTAAGTGTCTTCCCATGCCATTCTACCGGACTCACAACTTCAGCTATACTATAATCAGGCGATAACTCTATATAATCTAATATATTTGACGAAACTAAATTGTGAGCAACACGTTCCCCCATATCTCTTTCCGGGAAAACGACCCTATCTGCACCTATTTTATATAATACTTTAGCATGTAATGCATTTGTTGCTTTTGTAATTACATATTTTACTCCCAATTCTTTAACTAATACTGTTGCCAAAATACTAGATTGAATATTATCACCTATACCTATAACTGCACAATCAAAATTACGAATACCTAGGGCTCTCAAACTATTTTCATCATTTGCATCAACTTGAACTGAATGAGTAACTGAATCCGAAATATTTTGAACTACCTCTTCATCAGAATCAACGGCTAGCACATCATTTCCCAAAGCATACAACGTTTCAGCAACTGATGTTCCAAATCTTCCAAGCCCTATAACAACAAACTGTTTTTTATGCATTACTTCCACCCCTATCCAATTAAAATTTTATCTTCCGGATATTTTATAGTTCCAGATTTACCACTTTTTCTTTTAGCTAATGCTAGTATTATAGTAAGCGGTCCTACTCTTCCAGCATACATAGTAAGCGTTATTATTATTTTACCGACTATTGTTAATTTTGTAGTTAATCCGAGTGTTAACCCAACTGTAGCAAATGCTGAAGTGGCCTCATATAGAAAATATTCAAAAGGAATATTGGGTGACTGCGTAATTGATAACACCATTGTAACTATTATAACAATTCCTAGTCCAAGGACAGTTATTACTAAAGATTTGTATACAACTTCTTTATTTATTCGTTTCTTAAATATTTCGGTATCTTCACGTCCACGAACTACAGACACTACAGTCATAAAAAGAATAATTGCAGTAGTCGTTTTTATTCCGCCAGCCGTTGAACCAGGAGACCCACCAATAAACATTAAAATTATTGTCAGGAAATTTCCTGCACTAGTCATCTTGTCTAATGGAATAGAATTAAACCCAGCAGTTCTAGGTGATACTGATGCAAATATTGAAGATAAAATTTTGTCCTTCACAGACATTCCTTTCATAGTACCCGGATTATTCATTTCAAAAATGAACATAAGAATCGCACCAAAGACAATTAGTGCAATTGTCGAATAGATAACTACTCTTGAATGTAGTGATAACCTTTTAGTTCCCTTAGAATTATAAATTTCTACCCAAACATAAAATCCTAATCCGCCAATTGCAATTAGTGCTGAAATTGTAAGAATTACTACAGAATTATTGGCATATGCAGTAACACTTTTAAAATTCCCCATCAAATCAAACCCAGCATTACAAAAAGCAGAAACTGCATGAAATACACTATAATATATTCCTTTTGCTATTCCAAATTGAGGAATAAACTGTGTTGCAAATAGTACTGCACCTACTCCTTCAACCGAGAAGGTAAATATCAATACATATTTGATCATTTTTACTAACCCCTGTAATGAGTTTACATTCATAGCTTCTTGCATTACTAGTCTCTCTTTTAATGTTATTCTTCTTCCAAAAAAGAAAAAAACTAAAGTTGCAACCGACATAAATCCAAGTCCACCCGTTTCTATTAATAACATTATTACAGTTTTACCAAAATAAGTCCAATATGTTCCCGTATCTAGAGTTACAAGTCCTGTAACACACACAGCAGATGTAGAGGTGAATATACAATCTATAAACGGTGTAATTCTACCACTTTGAGATGATATAGGTAAGCTAAGTAGTATTGCACCTACAATTATAACTATAGCAAAACCTATTGCAAGTATCTGAACCGGAGTATACTTTTTTTTATTTTTTAAATTTTCAAAGTTTAATTCCAAATTAGTCACCTCTACGCCTTTAATTATTCTTCAATAATGTTTTTTAAACAATATCTTTTACGATAGTATCTAATATAAAAATGTTTTTTATATAAGTATTTTCTATCATAATAAATTATATAATGACATTTCACTAATTATATCACTTAATATATTTTTTTCAAAATATAATAAAAAATGCAGCCATAAGGCTACATTTTTAAATAATTAATTTTAAGCGTTTAATTGTTTTTTTGCAACTTCTACTAATTCAGCAAAAGCTTTTGGATCATTTATAGCAATCTCAGAAAGCATCTTTCTGTTAATATCTATACCTGCAAGTTTCATACCATTCATAAATCTTGAATATGAAAGATTGCTTAATCTTGTAGCAGCATTTATTCTAGCTATCCAAAGTGTTCTAAAATCTCTTTTCTTTCTCTTTCTACCTATATATCCGTTTCTTAAACCTCTCATTACCGCTTCATTTGCTGTTTTAAATAACTTACTTCTTCCACCGTAGTAGCCTTTTGCGAGTTTTAATACTTTCTTATGGTTTTTACGAGAGTTAACTGCTCGTTTAATTCTTGCCATTTAATATACCTCCTAATCACCATTTTTTATAAGTATGGTAATAATTTTCTCATGTTTTTTATTTGAGTTGTTGAAACATATGCTGTTTTCCTAAGATTTCTTTTTCTTTTAGGGCTCTTTTTTGTTAGTATATGACTTGTAAAAGCCTTTGCTCTTTTTAATTTTCCTGACCCTGTCTTCTTAAATCTTTTTGCTGCGCCTCTATGTGTTTTCATTTTAGGCATGTAAAATTCCTCCTCTCGGTTACGCTTTTTTGGGAGCTAAAATCATTATCATATTTCTTCCCTCTTGTCTAGCAGGTTTTTCGACAATATAAACATCACCGATTTTTTCTACAAAAGATCTTAATATCTTATGTCCCACTTTTGAATTTTCAATTTCTCTTCCTCTAAATCTTACAGTTATCTTTACTTTGTCTTCATCTAATAAGAATTTTTTAGCATTGCTAGCCTTAATAGAAATATCATGATCTTGTATTGTTGCACTCAATCGTATTTCTTTAAGAGTTACAACCTTTTGTTTCTTTTTAGCTTCTTTTTCTTTCTTTTGCTTTTCGTATTCAAATTTACCAATATCCATTATTCTACATACTGGTGGTTTTGCAGTTGGTGACATCATAACAAGATCTAAGTCACTGTCTTCTGCAAGCTTTATGGCATCTCTAGTATCTAAAATGCCTAAGGCAGAACCATCAGCTCCAATAACTCTTATTTCTTTATCTCTTATTTCTTCATTCATCATAAAATTTTTGTTTTTACTAATAATTTTCACCTCCTAGGTGTACTTGCTTAAATTTTTTATATTATTCAATAATAAAAAGGACGGCATAAATGCCGTCCTTAATAGTAACAATTTAAATTACTAATCAACCTAACTAGCTATGCTGTAAGGTGAGAAACGGCTGTTTCTTCTTGTTAAATATAATTCTATTATATAAAATATCATTTAAAGACATTTTCTTTACTTCATTTGCAACAATTCATATTGTAGCAATATATTAGCTATTTGTCAATGTATATTATTAAATTCTTTATTAGACCTAAGATTGTTATTATTCATTTGTACTATTAGTATATACTTACCTTACTATAATATCATAATAACCTTATACCAATATTCCGTTTTTTATCTTTTGACATTCATTACAATCATCACAATATTGAACTTTGTCTGTAAAAACCTTACTTATAGTTTCAATCAGCTCTTTGTTTTTACAATGTTGGACGCAGTGTATAATCACTTTTTTAGGAGCACTAGAAATCATTATACTAATTATAAGCTCTTCTTGGTTTTCTATTGAATCAAATTTGACATCTGGTAACTCAATCATCATACTTTCTACTAGATTATTACCTTCTTCATCTCTCAAATAATAATTTCCATCTTTTTCAATTAGAATATTAACTTCTTTTACCTTACTCTCCTGAATATCAACGAAGTATTTAAGAAGTTTTATAAACTCATTATATTCTTTTTCTACCATATACTCTTCTACAACTTTATCAACTATACTTTCTAGGTCTGCATTTAGTTCTTTTGCCCTAAATGTTAAAAATCCACTTATATTAATTTCATTATTCTCTTCTATACATTTCGTTATTTTATCAATAATAGTATTTTTTCTATTTATACAATACACCATATTAGGGCCAGATATTTCTCCCTCGCTAAGTAATGATTTTTGTATCCTAGGTTTAACCTGTTTTATTTCATCATATTGTAGAAAGAAATATGTTTCAGCCAAAAAATCATTTATTCCTTTTTTGCAAAACTCGATTGTTACTATTTTATATAACATATTTGCAACATTGAGATTAAATGTTTTTATACTACTATCGCTTATATTATCGTCACTACAAAAGAACTTAATAACGTGCATATCTTCAATTATGCTTTCAGACATACCTAAAATTGTTTTTTTATACTCAAAACATTTTTTTATTCCATTTATCTCTTCAATAATGTATTCCATACTCCTATTATATACAACAGTTAATAAAAGCATTTCGCACACTCCCTTCTTATTATGATAGTATGTGTGAAATATTAATGTATATGCAAAATAGATTAAACAATTATCGACATGTTGCAATTTGTAATAACTTTGTGTTATAAAATAAACATAAGAAAATATATATTTAATAGGAGCTTACAATGAAAACCGTTATTGTAGATTTTAGAATTCATAAAGATGAAAAAAAATGTTTGATTTCTAAAGGGTATAACTTACTTATTTGCCCTCCAAGTAATCTTTTATACGATGCTGTGTGTGGTCACCCAGATATGCTTTTACACATTTTAGGAAATAATATTGTGGTGCATAAAGATATGAATAGTGACTTTATACAGAGCTTAGTTTTACAAAATTACAAAGTTTATAAATCAAAATTAAATTTAAAAATAAAATACCCTTATAATATATGTCTAAATTCATTAAGCATACACAATCTTTTTGTTCATTCCATTAATTTTACTGATGAAAATCTTTTATTGGTTGCAAAAGATAAAAAATTAATAAATGTAAAACAAGGTTATACAAAATGTTCTACTTGCATTGTAAATAATCATGCAGTTATAACTAGTGATGTGACTATTGCTAAAGCTCTATACCTTGAAAAGATAGATGTATTATTAATTCCGCCTGGGGATATTCTTCTTCCTGGTCTTAATTACGGATTTATAGGTGGAGCAACAGGTCTTATTGAAGATAATGTTTTAGCTTTTTATGGTCACTTAGATTATTATTTATATGGAAAAGAGGTATTAGCTTTTTTAAATAAACATAAGGTAGAACCTGTATTTTTAAGAAATGGCAAGCTCGTTGATCGTGGCAGTATTTTTAGGCTCTAGTAAAAATATGAGTGTCTCCATAAGCACTTTCTCCTTCATTGCTCAAAATAAGAGTTTAAAACGTGAATTAAATATTTTCTAATAGTATGCTATAACGAAAGTATATATTGTTCTAAGACTTTCACTTCGCTAAGTAATTCTAAAATTTATTATATTTGTACCTGCTAAAACCCGCAAACTCGCTTTCGCTCAAACATGCGGTTTTCTTTACGCAACTTCAACTAGAATAAATCAAGAATTGCTAGAGCTTGTTCAAATGCCTTTTACACAATATATACTTTTGTTAGAATCCTATAAGAAAATTATTTATTATAGTCAATCTAATATTCCATATTATTATTTTGAGATTCTTCAAGTAAAATTTATGAAATATCGTTGCTACAACAATTTTAATGATTAAGAGCATCATTACCGATTACAAATTTTCCAAATCTCTTAAATGGATATGTAATAAACTGTGCTTTTCCTTTTATATTCTTCCCATCTATATATGGATTTACCCATCTCCTAGCATCAAATGAATTCGCTCTATTATCACCAAAAAACAAATATTTATTTTGTGGGACTTTGAATTTTATATCTAAATCTTCCTTATTTACTACATATGGCTGAACGATTTCACTTCCATTTATAAATACACGTCCTTTATCTTTTACAACAACCTCATCTCCGGGAAGTCCTATTAGCCTCTTTATCAATACCTCTTTTAGTTCATCAGATTTGAAAACTACTATATCTCCACTTTTTAGTTTCTTTTTATTATAAACTTTTGTAACAATAATTCTATCTCCTACCTTTATAGTGGGATACATTGATCCAGATGGGACTTTAACTTGGTAAAATAAAAATTCCTTTATTAACATTGCCAAAATTATTGCTGCAAGTATTGGTAATAACCATTCTTTAATAAGATATTTTAAAGATTTCATTTATTTAGTCTCCTTATAAAATTAAGATGTGATGATTGGAGTAAAAATAGTCATATATATATATAACAAAATAGATAATTGAATTACTAACTTCAAGAACTTTTCTGGAATCCAAGTAAGATGAGATGAATAAAAAAAACTTCCTTGATTTGAGTTGTAAATAAGATTTTTATATATTCTTTCTTTTGTTCCATCTGGTGGATCAATTGCTACATCTATTGATTTAAATATTTTTTTAAAAACTTCATCCTCTTTTATCATATAATTCATCTCCTTCTATCTTATTAGATTCATTTACTACTACTTTGTTAAATTCTTTTTTAAAACTTATTTTTGATCTTTGTAATATACCATCAATAGACTTCGGGGTTTTACATAAATATTTTGCGATATCTTTTACACTATAATCATCTATATATTTAAGAATAAGAACATACTTATAAATAGGTTTTAATTTATTTAAAATTTCTAAAATTACCTTTCTAGTTTCCAAATTGAGAAGAGTAAATCCAGCATCTTGGTTATCTACTTCATAATTAAGTTCTTCAACATAAGTATGTGACATATTTTTAATATTATCTCTATAATAATTTAGTATTTTATTTTTTGCTATTCCACAAAGCCAAGTTTTATATGAACTTGTAGCCTTATAGTTTATGTGTCCTTTCATTGCACTTATAAATGTCTCCTGAACTATATCTTCAGTGGCTTCTTTGTTTGCTGCTAATCTTAAAAAAACAAAAGAATATACATAATTAAAATTGTTCTCATACATTTCCTTGAAATTTTCTTTATTCATTTTAAAGATATTTTTCATCATTTTTCCACCTAACTATTTTTAATACTAAAGTATATTTTCTATAATTATTCTTAATTTACCATACTTTCAAGTCCTTTCATATTTTTAGTAACATAATAAGAAGAAATCCCCCGAAAAGATTAAAAATAATAAAAAAAATAATCTAAATACTTAAAATAACAGTATTTAGACTACCTTTGAGGTCTTTATGTTTTTTCCCTATTTTATTTTTAATGGCTCTACGATATTTCCAAATGTGTTGATTAACTCAACACTATCAATAACAATTCCTATATCTGAATACTTCAATAGACCAACACCGTTTAAATACACCTTAGGAATACTTCCAGTTCCAACATATAATTCGCTTATAAAAATGTGTATTTCCTCATTTGTGTAGTCCCTATTTTTTATAAATTTCTGCTTAACAGGTTTTCTGTCTTTAATATATGTTATTATCATCATTCTACATGTTTTTGATATACAAATGTAATTATTTTCTTCAAGCGGTGCTACAAAAGAACATTCTCCTCCAATAATAACATCTTTAACCCCAAATATCGTTTTACCAAATTCATAAAACGCATATCTTTCAATATCAGTTACTACCGTTACATCATCAGGTATAAGTAAAAATAATTTTTTACCAGATATTTTTTGCATGAAAGTGTTGGTATTGTCTAAGTTGTTTCTAATAAATACTCTTATGTCTTTAATAATCTTTTCATCATTAAAAATAGCAGAATACAATGGTACATTAGGATATATCATTTTATTATTCAATGAGTATTCTACAACCTTGCTGCTTATATTAGACTTAATATATATTAAGTCATTTCTAATTAACATAAAATATTTTTGCATAAATTTCACTCCAAATCTTCTTCATCTTAGTTAAATGATTATAAAACAAAAGAATACCCTGACTACTAAAAATATAGTGTTCAGGGTATTCTTTAATGCTTTGGAGGCGCCACCCGGATTTGAACCGGGGAATAAAGGTTTTGCAGACCTTGACCTTACCGCTTGGCTATAGCGCCATATTATGTTTTTTGAGTTAATTGGAGCGGAAGACGAGATTCGAACTCGCGACGTCCACCTTGGCAAGGTGGCACTCTACCACTGAGCTACTTCCGCAACACTGGTGGCTAAACCCGGAATCGAACCAGGGACACGAGGATTTTCAGTCCTCTGCTCTACCGACTGAGCTATTTAGCCATAATGCTTTTGATTTCTTTAAATCTTTTGGATTTAAATGGCGACTCAAAAGGGACTCGGACCCTCGACCTCCGCCGTGACAGGGCGGCACTCTAACCAACTGAGCTATTGAGCCATATGTGGTGGGAACAATAGGGTTCGAACCTATGACCCTCTGCTTGTAAGGCAGATGCTCTCCCAGCTGAGCTATGCTCCCACATGTGTTATGTGCAACTACTATAGTCTACATCATTTCATAAAACTTGTCAACAACTTTATGTGTTAACTGTTTTATATACTTAATATTTACCACTTCGCTGCTCATTACTTTACTATATTATAAAATTTTCTTGAAACTGTCAATAACAAATATAGTAATTATACATGATTACCTTAATTATAATCGCAGATAATTGAATTTACTCCATTTATCTGCGTTTTTTAATATATATTTATATTCTCTATGTTATTATTAAAATATAATTATTTTCTAAGCTTTGGACTCTTTAAGAAGTTTTCCAATATCCTCATGATTAAATTCATAATTTTTATTACAAAAATGACATTTGAGTTCTTCTGTTTTATCATCATTATATATTTCCTCTAAATCCTTTTTCCCTATACTTATAAGCGCCCTCTCAACCCTTTCTCTAGAACAATCACATTTATACATAGGCTTAATTTCTTCATGTATTTTTAATTTCATATCCTCAAAAATGAATTCCAAAATTTCCTCAATGCTCATGCCTTTTGCTATAAAATCAGTTATAGATGGAATTTCTTCAAGTCTATAGGTTATCATATCAGCTAAAAATTCATCTGCATCAGGCATCATTTGAATTATAAATCCTCCAGCAGCTTTAATACTCATGTCTGTGTCAACTAAAACTCCAAGCCCAACGGCTGATGGTGTTTGCTCTGAAACAGTAAAATAATATGCTAAATCGTCGCCAATTTCACCTGTACGTATTGGTACTTGACCTACATATGGTTCCTTGAGTCCCATATCTCTTATAACTCTTAAATAACCACTTTTACCAACAGCACCACCTACGTCAAGTTTACCTAATTTATTTGCAGGTAAATCTACATTAGGATTTCCTATATAACCTTTTACACTTGAATCAGCATGAGCAGTTACCACTATACCCTTAGCCTGACCTCCTCCATCAATTTGGAGTGTTAAACTATCTTGCTCGGACTTTAAAAGTGTGCCCATAAGAGTACCCGCTGTTAACATTCTGCCAAAGGCAGCAGCCGCTGTAGGTGCACATTTATGCATTAAAACTCCATCATTTACTAGTTCAGTAGTTATTGCTGCAACTATCCTAACTTGACCATCCTTTGCAGTAGCTCTAATTATTTTATCCATATCCTTACCTCCCATATTTTTCGTTTTTTAATTTCTCACTTTTTTAATACATAACATATTCTTTCTGTCTGATTATTTACTGCTTTATCTTCATAACTATCCATTTTTCTAACTATTTTAAATCCAGTTTCTTTTATAATTCTTTCTACATATTCTTCTTTATAAGCCCTTTCTAAGTGCATCTCATCAAATCGTCTATATACTTGTCCTTCTTTTACAAAGAAGGTTAAATTCATTTCTACTATATCATTTTCTAAATAATTTTCCCAAATATACACTAAATCATTACTATCGTAATTATAAGTGTTATTACCAAGCACTGTAGTCAGCTTATAATAAGAGTTAAGATCAAAAATAAATAAACCATCCTCTTTTAATAAATTATAAACTCCTGATAAATATTTTTCAAAATTTTTCTCTTCTAATATATAATTGCTAGAATCTAAACAACAAGTTATAAGATTAAACTTATTATTTAAATTAAGTTTACAAATATCTTGACATACAAATGTTGCTTTTATAAGTTCTTCCCGCATTTTTTTTTCTGCCTGACTTAACATATCACTAGATAAATCAACTGCCCATATATGTTTAAATGCATTTGCAATTTCTATAGTAAGATTACCTGTACCACATGCTAAATCTAAATAACTATCCATACCTAGGTTATATTCTTTGCAAATACATAATATGTTAGCTGCCCATGTTTTATAATCAATATCAGCATTGATTAATTCATCATATATGCGAGCAAACTCTTTATAACAGTCCATATTAACATTTCCCCTTTTCCAAAACCTCTTCTTTAAATCATCTCCTGGGTCGCTACAACAGCTTCGAAGAAGATGCATTGACAACTTCAGAACGAGATTTAACCCTTGTTAACTCCCACATATTAAAATGGGAAACTTTCCTTCTGAAATGTCTTTAAAACTATATTGGTATATATTATACTAACCTATACACCAAATATTGTCCAAAGTATTTTACTAAATATCTTTAAAAGTCTTTGTTTTTAGGTAAATTTATGCTTTTTTTTCTTTTTGTCATTAATCCTCCGATTCTACCCGTTTCTTCTGCAGTTAGTCCACTCCAACCACACTCACCTATTTTACTAGTTAATCCTAATTCTTCTGCTATTTCATATTTTAACGTCTCTCTGAGCATTTCATTCTTAGTTAATTCCTTATTTGTTTTTAATTTAGCTTTTATAACTTTTTTTAAAGGTGTTTTTCCCATAATGTGCCTCCCTATTGTAATTATAATATGTATATATTTTTTACAATTTAAATGTGTTTTATTCATAATAAGGAAAAAATTATATACTATTTCTTATAAAATTATCAATTTCTACTTATTAAAAAGAGCGATTTTCATCTTTTTTTAAAAAAGTATATATATTTTTACATATGGGTTATATAATATAGTAAAGAAAAATATTTTAGTGACTATTCGTGTCTTCTTTAACTTTATTATAAATTAACAAAACGAAAATATTTTCTACATGAAATGTTTCACTAAAAGCGATCTAAATTAATAGATATATAGTAGTAAAAATAAAATAGTTTTATGATGAATGACAATTAATAATTATTATTTTTCATTTAACTACGTGGAGGTAATCTTATGAGTATTTTTAAAGGTTCTGGGGTTGCAATAATCACTCCGTTTAACGAAAGAGGAGTAGATTTTAAAAAACTTGAAGAATTAATTGAATGGCAAATTGAAAGTAAGACAGATGCAATTGTAGTATGTGGAACTACCGGTGAAGCTTCTACAATGACTGATCAAGAAAAAAAAGAGACTATTAAATTCGTAGTTGATTTAGTTAATAAGAGGATTCCTGTAATTGCAGGTACTGGAAGTAACAACACTGCCGATGCAATAAGTATGAGTAAATGGGCAGAGAAGATAGGAGTCGACGGATTACTTGTAATTACTCCTTACTACAATAAAACTACTCAAAAGGGCTTAGTCCAACATTTTAAAGCAATTGCAAATAGTGTAAAAACACCAATAATAATTTATAATGTTCCCTCAAGAACATCTCTTAATATTAATCCAACCACACTTCTAAAATTATGTGTGATACCAAATATTGTAGCTATTAAGGAAGCAAGTGGAAATATAGGTCAGATTGCTCAAATTAAAGCGTTATGCAGAGACAATTTAGATATATACTCCGGTAATGATGACCAAGTTATACCTATACTTTCTTTAGGTGCTATTGGAGTTATATCTGTTCTTTCAAATATAATTCCTACTGATATTCATAATATGTGTGAGTTATATTTTAAAGGCGAGCATGCAAAAGCTTTAGAAATTCAACTTGGGTACCTACCCCTCAATAATGCAGTATTTGTAGAAACTAATCCTATCCCAATAAAGACCGCTATGAATCTTATGGGCATGCATGTAGGTCCCTTGAGACTACCGCTATGTGAGATGGATGAAGATAATTTAGAATTTTTAAAGAAAGAATTAAAAGCATACAATATCCCTTTAAAGGAGGAAAACTAATGATTAAAATGCTTCTAAACGGTTGTAATGGAAAAATGGGCAAAGTTATTACTGAAATGGCCAAAGCCTCTACTACAATATCAATTGTTGCAGGTGTTGATAGAGATTCATCTAATTTAAGCTACCCATGTTATGGCGATATATTAAAATGTGAAGTCGATGTAGATGTAATTCTAGATTTTTCAAGACCTGACGCTCTAGATAGCTTATGTAAATATTCCAAAGAAAAAAATATTCCTATTATATTTTGTACTACTGGTTTCTCTGCTGCTCAATTATTAAAAATCGAATCTTTAAGTAAAGAGATTCCAGTATTTCATTCAGCCAACATGTCTATAGGAATAAATGTTGTTAATAATATACTTAAGAGTATTAGTAAAATGCTTTACAAAGATTTTGATATTGAGATAATAGAAAAACATCATAACCAAAAAGTTGATGCTCCAAGTGGTACTGCTCTACTTCTTGCAAATACTATTAAGGATTCTATAAACGATGATATGTTCTTCGTTAAAGGGAGAGATGGCTCAAGCAAAAGGGAACGTAATGAAATAGGCATTCACGCTATACGTGGTGGAAATATTATAGGTGATCATGAAGTTATATTTGCAGGGAAAGGCGAATGCATTGAAATCAAGCATACTGCAATATCGAGAGATGTTTTTGCTATAGGTTCCCTTAAAGCATGTGAATTTATATATGGAAAAGAAAAAGGTCTATACACTATGGATGATGTAGTTAATATGTCAAACTAGCCTTTAATAAATAAAGCCTTGGAACAGATATTTTTCTGATCCAAGGCTTTATTATATACATAACCAACTTACATATATCAATGCGGATAACTTTTTTACAGTATATATGGAATATAGTATGAATTTTTTCTATAGTAATTTGAATAAGAAGTGCAGAAACGTTGAAAGTTGATTTTAAAATTCTTGTTTTGCAAATATAAAATTCTCGTGAGCCTGACTAGAAGGAAGGCTAGCGAACCGGCTGTAAGCCGAATGTGAGTAATAGAGGATTTTATATTTGCAAAACACTAGAATTTCTTAATCGGCTTTCACGTTTCAAACTCTTATTTCAAATCACGCCAGAGAAAGTTCATACAAATCACAGACTTATTTTCGAAAAAATCACTTTGATAATGTTGCAATCCAATTTTCCATTCTATCTAACGCCTCTTTTAACACTTCTAAACTGTAAGAGTATGAAATCCTTATAAAACCCTCTCCTCCTATGCCAAAAGCTGAACCAGGCACAACAGCAACCTTAGCATCATATAACAACCTATTGCAAAATTCTTCACTACTCATACCAAATCTCGTTATAGATGGGAATATATAAAATGCTCCCCTAGGAATCGTAATACCCATTCCCATTTGTTTTAATCTTTTACACACATATTCTTTTCGTTTCTCAAACTCTAGTTTCATATTATCCACATCATGTTTGCAAGAAAGTAATCCCTCATATGCACCCCATTGAGAAATCGACGTGGCACATGAAACATTATACTGATGAACTTTCATTATATTATCCATAATATATCTACTTGCACAAACATACCCTACGCGAAGCCCCGTCATTGAAAACATCTTAGAAAATCCGCCTACCAGAATTACTTTGTTTTTTATTTCATCAATTTGAGCTAAAGAATAGTATTTTTCATAACATAATGAGCTATACATTTCATCACTTATTATATAAATATCTTTTTCTTTTAATATTTTAACAAGTTTGTCTCGCTCAGAGCATGATAATATTGCTCCAGTAGGGTTCGATGGATGAGACATAACTAAAAGCTTAGGATGATGCTCATCAATAAGTTTAGTTATTATATCAAAATCAATAGTAAAGTCTTGATTTAGATTATAATTAACCACTTCTCCACCAAAAATCTTAACACAGCTCGCGTAGGCAGGATAAGCTGGAGTAGGCACTAAAACTTTATCTCCAGCATTTAAAAATGCAGCAAATATACATAGAAGTGCCTCACTTCCCCCTACAGTCACAGTTATCTCATCCGCTAAATACCTAATATCCATTTTAGCCAAGAAATCAGAAATCGCACCTCGAAGTTCTGGAATACCAGCATTAGACGTGTATCCAGTTTTATTATCATCTATAGCTTTAATCATGGCATTCTTAATATTCTTAGGGACTGGAAAATCAGGTTGCCCAAGAGTAAGTGAAATTGCCCCCTGTACTTTTATAACCTTATTTGCGAACTTTCTAATTCCAGAAATTTCTACGTTATTTACATTGTTTGAAAACAAATTATTCATTATATCATCCTTTTCTAGTGTTTGCATTATAAGTATTTTACTATATAATAGAATAAAAATCAGTATTTTTTTAATTATTCTGATACATTAATAACAATTTGTTTCTTTAATGTAGGTTTTGCTATATCATTTACATTATGTATAATACAATCAAATGAATAAAAAAAAGAATATGGCTTAATACTTATAATACGAAAGGAGAATTACTATGATGAACTATGATTTAACAGACCCTTATGAAATTGCAAGATACATAAAAGAAGCTAAGAAGGCTACCCCAATAAAACTTTATGTTGATGGGGATTTATCACAGTGTGAATTCGGAAATATAGAAAACTTTGGCAGTGGAGACTTTTATATGCTTTTTGGTGAAAGTGAAGAGGTATCAGACTTTCTAATAAAGTATAAAAATAAAATAAAAAAATTCAAACTTGAACAGGACAGACGAAACTCTGCCATTCCTTTAATAGACCTTAAAAATATAGATGCAAGAATTGAACCAGGTGCAATTATACGTGATAAGGTTACTATAGGTAAGAATGCCGTTATAATGATGGGTGCTGTAATTAATATAGGTGCTGAAATTGGTGATGAAACTATGGTAGATATGAATGCTGTGGTTGGTGCACGTGGAAAACTAGGTAAAAGAGTTCATTTAGGAGCAGGCGCAGTAGTTGCAGGTGTCCTTGAGCCACCAAGCAAAAGTCCTTGTGAAATTGGAGACAATGTTTTAATTGGAGCAAATTCCGTAATACTCGAAGGAGTAAAAATCGGTAAAAACTCTATAGTTGCAGCTGGATCCGTAGTTGTAAATGATGTCCCTGAAAATGTTGTAGTTGCTGGAACTCCAGCAAAAATAATAAAAAATGTAGACAGTAAAACTAAAGACAAAACTAAATTACTTGATGATCTACGTAAATAATTAACAAAAGCATATGTTGCTTTAACTGCGTTTCATTTCGCTAAGTAATTCTAAACTAATTATAATTAAGGATACTAAAAAGTACAAACTCGCTATCGCTCAAACATGCACTTTTCTTAACGTATCATTAATTATAATTAGTAAGAATTACTAAGCTTATTCAAATGCACTTACCGTAACATATGCTCTTTTTTACTAACTAAACTTATTATATATAATCATTACATAATATGTGCTCTTATTGCCTGTAAAAAACGGAAGATACAAAACAGTACAAGCTCGCAAAACTCAAGGGTGAACTGTTATTAGTGTATCTTATTATAAATTCAGTAAAGGATTACTAGAGCTAAAACTTTATATTATATGACGTCAAGAACCTCACAGCTCTGTTCTTCTATGGGATTATCTGATTCTACTGTGTTCTCGCCATCTTTGTTAACTTTCTCCATTTTGGATATAGATACTTCATATGCTACTTTTTTTATAACTTCATCATCAGATAGTTTCTTTTGATATTCTCTACTTTGAAGTCTTCCCCAAATTCTTATATTGTCTCCTACTTCAAGACTTTTACAGAATCTAGAATTTCTTCCCCAAGCGATTGTAGGGATATAATCAGATTTGTTATATAATCTATTAACTGCTAAAAGCATGTCAGCAATTTCTCTTCCAAAAGGAGTAGTCCTATATACTGGGTTCTTACATATAAAGCCATCTAAAAATATTTGGTTTGGATTTTTACTACGTTCTTCACATATTTTAATATCCCTAGCAAATACTGTTAATATCAATCTATTAGACCCATTAACAAATTTATTATAAGACCTAAGTTGACCTTCAACTATGAATTCATTTCCTATCTTAATATCAATACCTGCTATTAGTCTTTCAGAAATTGTTATCGTTAAAATATCAGTTGTTTCGCTAAGTCTCCATACTTCAAAATCGAATACGTAAAACCCCTCACCATACATTTCATGACTAAATTTTAATTCAGATACTACCTTTCCTTCTAAATAAATCTTATTATTTAACATAACATTATCCATCATAATCCCTCTTTCCCCTTAGTTTTTTTATTAGACTTTCCTTAGAATATAAGTATTCATTTTTCTGATGTAATATACCTAATACTCAAATAATTTTTTACATTTATTTTTCCATAATTAATATTAATTGGTATTCCCATTATAATACAAATGCTTGTTGAATTTCAATACATTTAAATTTATTTTTTTATTTGTTTTCCTGCTTCATCTAGATAATAATTATTCTTGTATATAAGGTCCGATACTTTTACAAATGTATATCCTTCATTTTTAAAATATTGTAATATTTTAGATAGATTTTGAGGTGTATATTTTGCATTATTATGAAACAACAGAATAGAACCTAGCTTAGCATTTTTTATTATTCTATTATACTCAATTTCTGCGCCTTGTTCTTTCCAATCTATACTATCTACATCCCATTGAATACAATAATGATTCGTAGCCTGTACGGTTTCAATAACTAAGTTATTATATTCCCCAGATGGGCACCTAAAAAGTGTTGTTTCTTTTCCTGTTATAGCCATTATTTTAGCATCTGTCGTATCTATTTCTTTAATCATTTCTTCTTTTGATATTGTAGGCATCATAGGATGCCTATTAGAATGATTTCCTATTTCATGCCCTTTCTCATACATTATTTTTAACTTATCCGGATATTGGTCTACCCATGCCCCTACTACGAAAAATGTTGCTTTAACATTATATTTATCTAATATCTTTAATATCTCATCTGTTTTGTCATCGCCCCAACTTGCATCAAATGAAATTGCAATTTTTTTCTCTTTAGTATCTACATTGTAAATTGGTAATTTACGCTGTACTCCCGTAAATGCACCATTAGTTTTAAAATTATAAATTCCTATAACTGTTGAGACTCCAATGAAAATCATACAAAATATTATTAGATTCCTTTTTATGTAACTCATACAATCCTATTCTCCCTTATACTTATACTTTAAATTTATATTCTAAAACTTAATAAATATGTATAATTTACATTACTAATTTAGATTTTATAAAAGTTGATATAAAATATAATAATTAATAGCACCGAATTATTTCATTGTTTTTTATGTTATACTGTTTATAGTTAATTTTACATAAAAAAGACATTTCACTATTGTTTTTGATTAGGCTAATTATAAGGAGGGACAGATATGTTTGAAGATGCTTTAGAATTAGCTGAAAATAAGCTTCTTTTACTTTATATATTTTATAAAATAAAGCTCCCTATTTCGAATATCCAAATAACACAAATAATCTTAGAAAATAATTTTATGAATTATTTTACTCTGCAACAATATATTACAGAACTTATTGCGTCAAACTTGATTAAGCCTACTGAGCAAAAGGGTAAACATAGATTGGTCATTTCACAAAAAGGTGATACTGTCCTATCCTTATTTAAAGAAAGAATTTCTGAAAAGAAAATTGAGCTTATTGATAATTATTTAAAAATTCATATTGAAAATATCAAAAAACAACTAACAGTTAGTGCCGATTATACAATAGAAAACAATAACAACTATTTAGTTAACCTAACTGCTTCAGAAGATAGTTTTACACTTATAGATATTAAACTTAGTGTAACATCTAACAAACAAGCACAAAATCTATGCACCAAATGGAGAAAAAAGCCCTCTGAACTTTATGCTAAAATAATAAACCTTCTTATTGATGAATAATCTTCTATAAGAAGTTTTTAATCTTCTTATAGAAGCGTCATTCCTGTAGGCTCCGCGCCAATAGAAATGGCTTTTTTATTTTCTGTTACTTTATCAATTCTAAAAAGTAAATTATTATAATTATCCCCTACATACAAATATTTTTCATCCTCCATTATGCCTCTAGGCATTCCCCCAACTTCAATTTTTTTTATCTCTTTGTAATTGTTTATATCTAATATACTCACTGTACCCTCTCCAAAATTTGATACATAACAGTATTTCCCACTGCAATACATATCCACAGGTGAATTCCCAACAGGTATTTTATTTAATACATTATAATTTTTCAATGAAATAATACTAATACATCCCTTATTGTTCATACCTATATTACTCTCACAAACTAAAATATAATTCCCATCTGGAGTAATTACAGCTTTAGTAGGATATGCTCCTACTCTAATTTCTTTAATACTACCATTTTGAGCACAATCTACTAATGTTATGCTATCACTATTCATATTTGCTACTATAATAAGTTCCTTTTTTTTGCAAATGTAAATGCTATGGGGTGAATTTCCACAAGGAATTGCTTCTACAATGTTTTTTTTCTCTAAATCAAAAACAATTATATCATCAGAGTCTCCACAAATAACATAGGCCTTATTATCATAAACTGATAAATCATTACAGTGCATGCCTACAAAATAAGTCTCTATTTCATGATTATTGGTATTAACAATAGAAATACTATTATCATAACTATTAGCTGTTAATATTTTATTTTCATAAACATATATGCCATGAGGACCAATTCTTTTGAGATTTTGTTTATCCAGATATATCTTTTCTTCTTCTACAAACAAGTCTAGGTTAACATTTGATATGCAATCTGATGAAGTACTACATATATACAAGTTTCTCAAATTCTTCACCTCCTCATATCCATAATATGAAGATAGTTATAATCTGCTAACATTGTTTTGTAAAAATTAATTTCTTGAAAATAATGTACTTCATAGTATATAATCATTAGTATGATTAATATATTTTTAAAAGATGGAGGAATAAAATATGAATAGTTATAAACCAAAAGGCGTTTGTTCAAGAAATATAGAATTTGAAATAGTTGATAATAAAATATCTGAAGTTTCTTTTACAGGCGGATGTGCAGGTAATTTACTTGGAATTTCAACCCTAGTAAAAGGAATGGATGTTCAAGAAGCTATAAAAAAACTTAAAGGTATTAAATGTGGTAACAAAAGCACTTCTTGCCCTGATCAATTAGCAATAGCGCTTGAAGAATTCGTTGCAAATGCTTAATTAATGTATATAAAGAGACAAGGCTCATATTATTTAATAATATGAGCCTTGTCTCTTTTAAAAGATTTTAATGGCCGTGAATATTTCGTATTATTTTCCTCATATCTCCCACCATGTATAAAGATCCTGATATTAATAATAAATCATCATCTTCACAGTAACTTAATGCTCTTTTGTAAGCCAACTCGTAATCTTCAATTGACTCACATTTTGATGTGTACTTTTCTACTTGGACTTTCAATTCCTGTGAAAGTTCTGCTCGTATACTGTGTGGAGTAACAGTAATAACTCTATCTACTTTTGGAACTATAGTTTTTATCATTTCTTCAACTTGTTTATCTGCTAGAATTCCTAAAATCAATATAATCTTATTGTAATTAAAATACATGTCAATACTTTCTGTAAGGTTTTTAATACCATCTATATTATGAGCGCCATCTATAACAACTAAAGGGCCTCTATTCATCACCTCAAGCCTTGCAGGCCACACGACATTTGTAAGTCCAACTAATATATTGTCTTTACTAACATCGACGCCTTGGCCTCTAAGAGCCTCTATAGCATGCACTGCTACTGAGCAATTTAGTAATTGATGTTTACCTAAAAGTGCTAAATTGATAATATAATCATTATTTAAAGTTTTTATTTTTATTTTTTGAGTTATAGCATTATGTTTATAAGGCACTTGTCCTTCCATTAATGTGACTGCAACATTTTTTAAATTTTTTTTGCCCAAATATACAGCTGAATCTCCAGGTACTTTTATTAATCGACATTTTTTTTCTCTACATTTTTTATCTATCACATCGTAACTTTGCTTTTTCTGTGGATACATAACTACAGGAACGCCGCTTTTAATAATACCTGCCTTTTCATAAGCAATCTTTTCCAAAGTATCACCAAGTATTAACGTATGATCAAGACTTATGGATGTTATAATACTTAGAATAGGTGTAATTACATTTGTTGAATCAAGCCTTCCTCCAAGCCCAACTTCGATAACCGCAAAATCTATATTTTTTTTATAAAAATATAAAAATGCTGCACAAGTAATAATTTCAAATTCTGTTGGATTAATGTATCCGAGTTCCACTACCTTTTTTACAGCTTTTGAAACCTCTGTTATAATATCACTTAAATCATCTTTAGAAATATTTTTATTGTTTATTTGTATCCTTTCTTCAAATTCTTCAATAAATGGTGATATATATGAACCTACCGTGTAACCGGCATCCACAAGAATACTAGTAACCATTGCTGAGGTAGACCCCTTTCCATTAGTACCTGCAATATGTATACACTTTAATTTTTTATGTGGATTTCCTAAAAGTTCTAATAATTTTTCAGTTCTATCAAGCCCAAGTTTGCTACCAAACTTAGCTGTATTTGTTATATAAGATCTAGCCTCATCATAATTCATGCTAATCATTCCTTTCAACCCTAAATACTTTCTATTAAATTCTATACCAACTTAGATACAGTTACCAATCTTTTATTGTAAATAATTATAATATTTATTTCTATTGTAACAAATACAACTGTAGATTAAATAAAAAAAGAAAAAGAGTGATAAATAATGCTATCACTCTTCCATGGACATTTTCTTTACTACATACTTTTCAATTATTTAAATAAATGACAAGCTACAGAATGTCCTGGTTTAATCTCTTTTAGTTCTGGTGTTTCATTTTTGCAACAATCCATAGCATATTTACATCTTTGAATAAATCCACACCCCGGTTTAGTGTTTATTGGGCTTGGAACTTCACCCTCTAGCATAATCCTATTTTTATTCTTAGATTCAATAGGATCAGCAACGGGAATAGCTGATAATAACGCCTTAGTATATGGATGTAATGGATCCTCATATAGAACTCCACTTGGAGCAATTTCTACAAGCTTTCCTAGATACATTACGCCAACTCTATCAGATATATGCTTAACCATAGATAAATCATGTGCTATAAATAAATAAGTTAAGCCAAGTTCTTTTTGAAGTTTTATTAATAGATTAACAACTTGTGCTTGAATAGAAACATCCAAAGCAGAAATAGGTTCATCACATACAATAAATTTAGGTTCTATAGCAAGTGCTCTTGCTATTCCTATTCTTTGCCTCTGACCACCAGAAAATTCATGCGGGAATCTAGATGCATGCTCCTTATTTAATCCAACCATTTCAAGAACTTTCTGGATTTTTTCTGCTTTCTTCTTTCCAGTATAGAGTTTGTGTATATCTATACCTTCACCTACAATATCTCCAACAGTCATTCTAGGGTTTAATGATGCATAAGGATCTTGAAATATTATTTGTGCATGCCTACAAAAGTCACGTTTTGCTTTACCCTTAAGTCCATGTATATTTACACCATTAAATATTACTTCTCCTGAAGTTGCTGGATATAGTCCCATTACAGTTCTTCCACACGTGGTTTTACCGCAACCAGATTCACCAACAAGTCCTAATGTTTCCCCTTTTTTAATTGTAAAAGAAACGTCATCAACAGCTTTAAGCGTTTCGTTTTTCCCAACTTCAAAATATTTTTTTAAATTTTTAACTATAATTAAATCTTCACTTTTATTTTCAGCCATTAATTTATACCTCCAATTTCAAAAGGCACTTCTACTTTAGGTGCATTCGGATGTTGTAACCAACATAAAGCCTCATGAGTACCCGTAATTATAGTAGCTTCTGGCATTTCTTGTTTACATATTTCCATAGCATATTCACATCTTGGAGCAAATGGACAACCAACTGGTGGTTTAACCAAATCAGGTGGAGTTCCCTTGATAGAATACAAATCATCTTTATGACCTGTTTCTAATCTAGGCACCGATTGAAGAAGTGCCCATGTATATGGATGTTTCGGATTATAAAATATTTCATCCGTATTTCCTCTCTCAATTATCTTACCTGCATACATAACTTGTATTCTATCTGCGACATCTGCAACTACACCTAAATCATGTGTAATCAAGACAACAGCTGTACCCAGTTTATTCTGTAGTTCCTTTATAAGGTCCATTATTTGTGCTTGAATTGTAACATCTAGTGCAGTTGTAGGTTCATCTGCTACAAGAATTTTAGGAGAACATGCAAGCGCAATAGCAATCATTGCACGTTGCCTCATTCCACCAGAAAATTCATGTGGATATTGTTTAACTCTTCTCTCTGCATTTGGAATGTTAACAAGTTTTAACATTTTTATAGCTTCATCCATAGCCTCATGTTTTTTCATATTTCTATGAATTATTAAACTTTCTGCTATCTGTTTTCCAATAGTCATAGTAGGATTCAAAGAAGTCATAGGATCTTGGAAAATCATGCTGATTTCAGCACCTCTAAAATGCCTTAATTCTTCCTCTTTCATTTTTAAAATATCATTACCATTATATAATATTTCAGAACCATCTTTAATCTCACCCGGTGGAGTTTGTATTAATCTCATAAGTGATTTAGCTGTTACTGTTTTTCCACAACCAGATTCTCCTACCACCGCAAGAGTTTCACCTTCATTTACTTCAAAGCTTATTCCTCTTACAGATTGAACTTCTCCAGCATATGTGTGATATGAAACTCGTAAATTTTTAACTTCAAGTAACTTTGTCATGTGCTCAACCCTCCTTACTGTCTAAGTTTTGGATCAAGAGCATCTCTTAAACCATCACCAAGTAAATTAAATGCTAACATTGTTATACTTATTGCTATTGCTGGAAATATGAATTCAGAAGGGCGGAACATCATCTGACTTTGACCAGCAAAAATTAATGCTCCCCAACTAGTTTTAGGGGATTGGATACCAAGCCCAAGAAAGCTTAGAAATGCTTCATCAAAAATAAAAGCTGGTATATCCATAGACATATAAACAAGTATAACTCCAATTGTATTAGGAATTAAATGTTTTGCGATAATTCTAGTTGGACTAGCACCTAGTGCTCTAGCAGCTAAAACATATTCAGATTCTTTTAGTTGCATAACCTGTCCTCTTATCAAACGAGCAATACCTGTCCATCCAGTAATACAAAGCGCAATAATTATTGTTCCCTCTCCTGCTGGCAATACTAGTAACAATAAAATAACAACAATAAGATATGGAACGCTTACAATTACTTCAACTATTCTCATAAGTATTGTGTCAACCATGCCACCAAAATAACCACATATACCACCATATACACATCCAACAAGAAGTTCAATTAATGTACCTATAAAACCAATTCTTAAAGATACTCTTGCACCCATCCATAATCTTGCAAACATATCTCTTCCTAAATTATCAGTTCCAAACCAATGTTTTGCCATTGGTCCTTTATCTAAAAGGTCATAATTTTGAGTTTGATAATTAACAGATGAAATCATTGGTCCAATAATTGACATAATTATAACTACTATCAAAAGTACCATAGAAACCATGGCAACCTTATTTTTCTTAAGTCTTCTCCATGCATCTTGCCAATAACTTACATTAGGCCTTACCATAACATCTAAATCTTTCTTCGAATACCCTATAATATTAAATAAATCTTTGCTATATTTTTTCATGCCTTCTCTCCTTACCCTTTCCTTTGAGTTAATTTAATTCTAGGATCAACTAAAACGTAAACTATATCTACAATAAGTAAAGAAACAATGTACAAGAAAGCAAAAAACACAGTTAATGACATTACTACAGTATAATCTCTATTAGAAATTGCAGAAACTAACTCTCTACCTAGTCCTGGCACACTGAATATACTCTCTACAACTAAAGAACCTGTGATTACATATGCTATTCTAGGTCCTATCATTGTAACTACTGGTAATATGGCATTTCTTATAATATGTTTCCATACTAAAGATAACTTACCAACCCCTTTTGACTTTGCAGTCAAAACATAGTCTTGATTAATTACTTCAAGTACTGAAGTTCTCATAAACCTTGCATTTGATGCAAGACCCGCCATTGCAAGTGCTATCGATGGCAATAATGAATATCTATATATATTGAATAGACTGCTATCAGACCATCCCGCTATTTTCAAACCAAATTTTGCACCTAGTCCATATTGTAAAAGGATTGCTAAAACAAAGCCTGGAACACAAACCCCAATAAGCGCTATAAATATTACGGTATAATCTACCCATGTATTCCTCTTAAACGCCGCAATTATACCTAAAGTTATTCCGAAAATAATTCCTATTCCTACTGCTTGAAGAGCTAATCTTAATGAAACTGGAAACTCTTTTGAAATAATATCATTTACTTTTTGACCTGGATAATGTATTGACATTCCTAGGTCCCCGTGTACTAAATTCTTAATATATGTACCATATCTTACATACTCTGGTTGATCTAGTTGATACTTTTTCATAATTTCTGCAGCTACTTTTTTATCAAGAACTTTACCTGCTGAAGCAGATATAGGATCTCCTGGTATAGCATTTATTAGAACAAAAGTAATAGTCGCAACAACCCAAAGTGTAATGATCATATAGCCAATCCTCTTTATTATATATTTAGCCATACAAATTTCTCCTCCTGTCATAAAATTACTGCAACAAAGCCTAATTGACTCTGTTGCAGCATTTAATTAAAATATAATGCTACTATTTACCTGAAATATATGCTGTTTTAAGGTCATAGTATCCACCAAATATTGGTACATACATTCCTTTTAAATAAGTCTGCATGAATGAATCAACTTGTTTGTAGTAGTATGGAGAAACTGCAGCATCTTTAGCTACAAGAAGATCTTCTGCTTGTTTAAATATAGCTACCCTTTTCTTAGAATCTAATTCTGTTTTTCCTTTTTCAACTAGAGCATCATATGCTGGGTTATTATATTTACCATTGTTATTTCCATTTTTCGATGTAAATATATTAAAGAAAGAAATAACATCATTATAATCAGCACCCCAACCACCAGAGCAAAGATCAAATTGACCAAGTGATCTAGCTTTAAAATATGAAGGAGAATCTACTGCATAGGTGATTGAAACATTTATTCCAAGATTTTTCTTATATTGAGATTGAATAAATTGAGCTTGAGCTGTTGTTATTGAAGTTGCTTTTCCCATTAATAACTTTAAAGTAACCTTTGATGGATCTGAACTTAAACCCGCTTCTTTTAATCCCGCAGCTAAAAGTGTTTTTGGATCATCTTTAACAGTTTTTAATGCTTCTGGTACTACTTTTCTAAACTCTTCATTACCAACCATTATCTTACTAGGAACTATACCCTCAGCAACATAATGTTTTTTAAATACTGTATTTATTTGAACTTGTCTATCATAAGCAAGTGATAGAGCTAATCTTAGCTTAGCATTTGATAATGCTTTTGTTTTATTATTAAATATAAAGTAATATACTGATGGATCGTTACCCTTCAAATAAGAAATATCACCTGCTGCCGCTTTAGCTTGTAGTGGTTTAAGGTAATCTGTAGCTCCTACAATCATATCAAGTTCTTGAGCAGCAAACATCTTGTTATAAGTAGCTGGTTCATCAATTACCTGAGCATTAACTGTTGTTAATTTAACATTTGTTGCATCCCAATAGTTTGCATTTTTTGTATAAACAACTTTAGCACTCTTTACATGATCTGAAACTATAAATGGTCCATTATAAGCCATTCCTTTAAAATCTTGACCATATTGGTCTCCTAATTTTTTAACTATATCTTCTCTTTGTGGAACTAATCCTTTAAAATTCAATGTAGTTTCAAAATAAGCACTTGGTGATTTAAGTGTAACCTCAAATGTATTGTCATCAATAGCTTTAACTCCCAAATCGCTTGGTTTAGCTACTCCTGTTTCTGTTGCGCCCTTAACCCCCATTTCATTAAGAAATCCAAGATAATCTTGACTTATTTTTGGATTAGCAAGCCTTTGCCATCCGTATACATAATCTTGAGCTCTAACTGCCTTTCCATCAGACCACTTACTAGCTCTTATATGGAAAGTGTAAACTTTATGGTCAGCACTAATTGTCATCTTATCAGCACCTGCAAGAATACTTACAACCTTACCGTCCTTTGATACTTCTCTCATTAGTCCTTCATCAACATTTGTAAGTGTAGTAAATGATTCCATGTCACTTATTACTGCTGGATCGAGTGATGTGTAATCATACCCTAAAATGTTTGCTGTTTGATCAGCATCAAGTTTCGCTGTTGTTGATTTTGTAGTACTTGCACTATCTCCACTTTTCGCTCCGCAACCTACTAATGCCACACTTAACACTAAGACTACAATAAGTACTGAAACAATCTTCTTACTTTTCATTAAAAATCCCCCCTTAATTAATAAATAATTACTTCTAACTAAATGAATATCCTTCTCAAGAAAATTACAGAAAAAGAGTACCAAATTTAGCTTCTCATACTCTAAAAAATCTACTTACATTAAAAATATTCATTGAAATGCAAATTTAGGTTGTCGAGCTCCGTACGTCACTTAATTCTATAATTTGAATGTGAAGCAAATTAATTATTTAATTTTTGTAATATTTAATATTATTAGAATAATAGCAAACAAATAAATAAATGTCAATGCAATATTTTTAATTTAATATCATATCTCTTCATATTATTTATAGTTTGTTTGTATATTATTTCTACTTTATTCATATTACTTATATATTATGCATAAAAAAATTATTTAATAATGTTTATGTGTATTTTTATTCAATTGCATATTAGATAATACTAAATTTAATACTCCTTATTCCATATTACTATATATAAATTAAGTAAGAACTTTATACTTATTTATTATTGTTAATATCTTTCATAAGTTTCAAAGTCATGAATCTTTTGTAATCAATATTTTCAATATTCTTTTTTTTAAAAATATTGAATTTTTCCATTCAAAACTATATTTTTTAGTATAACCTTATATCTTTCTTACTACAACAAAAAAATATAAAATAGACATTACTTGAATGTCTATTCTATATTTAGCAGTTCTCTCTATAAAAATATATGTTAATTTTAATATAAGATTTTACTTCAAATTTTCTATACTTAAAATTACTGCATTATACATTTCCTTATATTTTTCACCTTTCGCTTTCTCCTCATCTACTACTTCAACTGGAGCTTTAGCTGTGAATCTTTCATTACAAAGCTTTTTCTCTACCCTATCTATTTCTTTTTTAAGTTTATCTTTTTCTTTATTTAATCTTTCTAATTCTTTTTCTAAATCTACAAGTTCAAGTAATGGCATATATATTTCAGCACCTTTAGTAACTACTGTAACTACATTTTCAGGTGATTGTGATTTAGATTGTAAAAACTTAACTTCGCTTGCTGATGCAAGTTTTTGAAAATATACCATACCTTCTTCAAATGCTTCTTTTGCTTCTATGGCATATATAAACACTTTGGCTTTTCTTGAAGGCGCTACATTCATTCCTACCCTAGCATTTCTTACGTCTTTTATTGCTTCTATAATATAGTTCATTTTTTCTTCTGATTTTTCGTCTTTAAGAGACTCATCAAATTCAGGCCATTTAGAGATTGTTATGGATTCATATTCATTATCTAAATGAGTATAAATTTCTTCTGTTATAAACGGCATAACTGGGTGAAGCAATTTAAGTCCTGTTTTAAGTACCTTATTAAGTATATTTAATACTACACCTTTAGCCTCACAATCCTGCGCATATAATACTGGTTTAACAAGTTCAATATACCAATCACAGAATTCTGTCCACATAAAATCATGAGTCTTTTGAAGTGCTATTCCAATTTCATATTTCTCAATATTTTCTGTAACTTCTTTAGTCACAGTATTCATTCTTGATAATATCCACTTATCTGCAACTGTGTAGTTTTTACTCTCTTTATATTTAGCCATTAATTCCTCGTTATTGTTCATCATAACAAATCTAGATGCATTCCAAATTTTATTAGCAAAATTTCTTGCTGCCTCAACTCTTGACTCATAAAATCTTATATCACTTCCTGGTGAATTTCCTGTTGCAAGTGAAAATCTTAATGCATCTGCTCCATATTGGTCTATTACATCCAGTGGATCAATACCGTTTCCTAAAGACTTAGACATCTTTCTACCTTGATCATCACGAACCATACCGTGCATTACTACTGTTTCAAATGGTACTTCCCCTAAATTATATATTCCTGAAAAAATCATTCTTGCAACCCAGAAGAATATAATATCATATCCCGTTACTAAAACGCTTGTTGGATAAAATTGTTTGAGATCTTCTGTATTATTTGGCCAACCAAGTGTTGAAAAAGGCCATAATGCTGAGCTAAACCAAGTATCAAGTACATCTTTGTCTTGGTTAAGATTTGTACTATTACATTTGCTGCAGTTTGTTGGAGCGTTAACTGTTACTATAACTTCTCCACAATCTTTACAATACCATACTGGAATTCTATGACCCCACCATAATTGCCTTGATATACACCAATCTTGAATGTTCTCCATCCAATTAAAGTATGTCTTTTCAAACCTTTCAGGGACAAACTTGGTTTTCTTTTCCCTTACCGCATCGATTGCTGGCTTTGCAAGAGATTCCATTTTAACGTACCATTGCTCAGATAACATTGGCTCTACAGTTGTTTTACATCTATCGTGAGTACCTACATTATGAGCATGGTCTTTTATTTTAACAAGTAGACCAGCCTTATCTAAATCTTCTACCATTACCTTTCTTGCCTCATATCTATCGAGACCTGAATATTTTCCGTAACCTTCACAAATAGCTGCATTTTCATTTAAAACTACTATTTCTGCTAGGTTATGTCTTTTGCCTATTTGGTAATCATTAGGATCATGTGCTGGAGTAATTTTAACAGCTCCTGTTCCAAACTCTATATCAACATAATCATCTGCAACTATTGGTATTTCTCTGTTTACTAGTGGAAGCATTATTGTTTTGCCCACTAAGTGCGTATAACGAGGATCTTTAGGATTTACTGCAACAGCTGTATCTCCAAGCATAGTTTCTGGCCTTGTAGTAGCTATTTCTAAAAATTTGTCAGTTCCTACTATTGGATATTTTATATGCCAAAAATGACCCTCTTGTTCTTCAAACACTATTTCAGCATCTGAAATTGCTGTCATGCATTTAGGACACCAGTTAGTTATTCTATTTCCCTTATAAATAAGTCCATCATTATATAATTTAACAAAAACTTCTCTTACTGCATGATTTAGATTTTCATCCATAGTAAAACTTTCACGGGTAAAATCAACAGAGCATCCCATTTTTCTTATTTGACCTCTAATTTTTGCTCTATACTCATTAGTCCAATCCCATACTTTTTCAAGGAAAGCCTCTCTTCCCATTTCTTTTTTCTTAAGACCTTGTTTTAAGAGTTCATTTTCAACCTTAACTTCTGTTGCAATACTAGCATGATCCTCACCTGGAAGCCACAATGTGTTATACCCTTGCATTCTTTTAGTTCTTATTAAAATATCTTGAAGAGTATTATCAAGAGCATGACCTAAATGTAATTTTCCTGTAATATTTGGTGGTGGCATTACAATTGTGAACGGTTTTTTATCTTTATCAACTTTTGGTGTAAAAAAACCTTTTTCTTCCCACCATGCATAAAGTCTTTCTTCAAAGTCTTTCGGATTATAATTTTTATCAATATTTTTATTTTCTTCCATATTAACTCCTCCTAAATATATTTACCAAATTGATTTTTTAGCTCCAATTTTTAGACAATAAAAAAAGAGCCTTCGTCTGTAAAAGGACGAAAAGCTCCGCGGTACCACCTTTTTTCCTACAAAATTGCAGGCTCTTTATAATTTAACGATTAAGAAAACCGTCTTATACCCTCTATTCATAAATACATGAATGTGGCAAAGAAACTCCGAAGCAACCTTCAAGGTTTTTCATATAAAAGATCTTACAGCCTATGGATCTTTCTCTCTTAATACTAATTTCCTTTACTCCTCTTCATCTAAGCTTTTATATATTTTATTAATATATTATGTATTTGTTATACTCATTATACAATATATTATGTATTTGTTATATAGTATTTAATTTTTATTATACCTTTTAATTTTTATATGTCAAGATATTAAATTTACACCTTAACTTAAATATAAAATGTCACATTTACATTGTTTTTCATATTATATAATCATAACTACTATATAATATGGAGGTATCTATGAAGATTAAAAAAATGTCGATTTTTTCGTTGCTTCTCTCGCTTGCATTAATAACTACATTATTTTCTGGTTGTGCACAAAAATCTACCACTACCCCTCTCGTAAAAGTAAAATTAAATGAAGTGGTACGTTCTATTTTTTATGCTCCTATGTATGCAGCTATTGCACAAGGTTACTTTAAAGAAGAAGGACTTAATATTGAACTTTCCACTGGTCAAGGTGCAGATAAAACTATGCAACAAGTCCTAAGTAAAGCTTCTGATATCGGTCTTGCAGGTCCAGAACAGGTCGTTTACATCTACAATCAGCATCGAACAGACTACCCAGTTCTTTTTGCACAATTAACACAAAAGGATGGATCATTCCTAGTATCTAGAAAAGCCGAGACAAACTTTAAATGGGAATCCTTAAAAGGCAAAACTATAATAGGTGGAAGACCTGGCGGAGTACCCGAAATGGCCCTTGAATATGTTTTAAATAATCACGGTCTAAAACCTGGGGTTAATGTAAATCTTGTTACAAATCTTGCTTTCACAGCTACTGCTGGTGCTTTTAAAGCCGGAACAGGCGATTATGTTGCTCTTTTTGAGCCTACTGCTAGTACTTTAAAGACTAATAACTCTGGAAATATTGTTGCATCCGTTGGTGAATCTGCTGGAACCATTCCTTATACCTGCTTTTTTGCCACAAAATCTTATATAACAAAGAATCCAGCTGTAATGCAGAAATTCACTAATGCAATATACAAAGGTCAAAAATGGGTAAATAGCCATTCTGACAAAGACGTGATTACTTCAATTAAATCTTACTTCCCTGGTACAGATGAGGCTGTACTTATTTCATCTATTAAAAACTACAGAAATATTAATGCTTTCTCAACAAACCCAACATTAACTACAGAAAACTTAACGAAACTTATGGATGTAATTCAATCTTACAAAGCATCACTAATACCAACAAGACCAAGCTTTGATACAATAGTTAACACTACATTTAGTAAGAAAGCAGTAACAACTATAAAATAAATATAAAACTATACTGTGAAGGTTCGACATTTATGATGTTCTGATAGTAGACCATTCGTTGACAGCATCTAAGTTTGTTCCATGAAATATTTCCTAACGCACTTATTCGACGTCCTGTCTCAAAAGTGCTAACAGCCCGTCCTGGGCTGTTTACGTAAATTTTCACTACACAAACTAAGCTTCTGTAAAACTCATTATATACTATCTTTCTCACACATAAATACCGAACCTTCATAATTATAATTTACTAATACATATTTACATACATAGTTAAAGGAAATCCGATACGCTGCTGGTATGATACCTATCCTTTAAATTTAATATTGGCGAAGCAAGAATTTCTAAATGAAATTTCAATGTTTCTACACTTCCTATTTTAAGTCACTTCCGGAAAAATTTCATACTTCTAATGTGTATCTGTCACCCAAGGAGAAAATCTTGCGTGACATTAAAACAAAATGATCCGATAACTAAACATGGATTTAAAAAGGCAGTGATGTTAAAATATTTTTCGCAAATAAACCATATCAACAAGTTGGACACCATTTTCAAAAATAGGTTTATCGTAGTTGTCTATAAAGAAGTTTTTTACTTTATGGGATATCTTAAATCCACACTGTTCATAAAAAGGAATTGTCATACCACTATCTCCAGTACCTACAATCATCGTTTTGCACTTTTCTTTATAATGTTCAAATATATAATTCACCAAACTACCTCCATATCCTTGTCCCTTATATTTTTCGTATGTAGCTAAATTCTTCAATTCATATTCATTATTATCTTCTTTTGTTACGACGCAAACACTTTTCAGCTCTCCATCATATAATGCAAACATATCTCCCTTATATAAATACTTATCAATCATACTTTTCTGTTCATCTGCTAAAAGCAATAAATCCAGAAATTCTTTTTTATTATTCTCTATAATTCTTACTTCCATATAATCCTCCTGTTATATAAAATCACAATTATGATTTCTTTAAAGCATACCATAATCTAGCATATATATATCCTATCTAGAAGCAAATCTATGTTTAATTAACCATGTCTTAGCAAAGTCAACTCCCTCTTTCATTTCAAATAACGTGCATTCTGCATTACCAACCATGCCTTTTTGTATATTAAAATTATTCTCAAAGTCTTTTCCAATTAGCATAAAATCTTCTGTATCATACTCATAATCCTCAAACCATTTCCAGCACCGCTCACCATTCTCAAATATTGCAGTACCTATACGTTCTTTAGGCATTTCATTTATAAGTGATTCTGAAAGATGAAAACATGTGCAAGAATTATATTCTACTCCGAGTAAAAGAACTTTTGCTTTTAAATTATACATTTTGCCAAGTGGGGAATCCATACCAAGTGATGGAGTCAATGAGTGATTTCTAGTAATATGCATTGCATCTCTTCCATTTGCACTAAATGATAAATGCGGATGATTCGACCGTACTGTCCTCGGAAATGTTCTAAATACTTCTGCAATGCTTCCCATTCCTCGTGTTGGTGAAACTTCAGGGTCAAATGCAGGCATATTATCATATATTGTTTGTATCCACTCTTTTGGCACTGGTGGTTTGCTCCACTGCGCAGGGTCACTCCACTCTCCACTATGGGCTGGCATAACCAATGTTCCATCACTTCCCAAAACATTCATTAATGCAGTTATTACAGTCTGAGCCCCACCACAAACCCATCCTAGACTTGACAATGATGAATGAACTAATAAAATATCACTGCTATTTATACCGGAATTTGTCAACATAGTTGTCGCATTTTTTAATTTCAACCTTTTTAT
>NZ_CALEVF010000240.1 GCF_937920395.1 uncultured Clostridium sp.
ATGCTAAAGAAAGATTAGCAGGATACCAAAAACTTGCTAGTGAAAAATAGTATTTAAAATTTTAAAGGAAAGAAAGATGAATTAAATTTCATCTTTCTTTTTTATTTACAATAATTTAATAAAAATAATTTAAAAAACCCTTTTATTATTTTATGTTTTAGGGTAAAATTAAGGTATACTGAAACTAGGAGGTACTACATTATGAATGAAGATAAAAATACATCTTGCGGATGTGGTGGTCACGAACATGACCATGAAAATAAAGGTTGCGGATGCGGTAGCCATGAAAATGAAGGCTGTGGATGCGGTGGTCATGAACATGATGAACATGAAGGCTGTGGTTGCGGATGTGGCGAAGGCGAAGGCGAAGCATTAACAGTAGATTTAGAAGATGAGAATGGTAACATAGTTCCATGTGAAATAGTAGATGGATTTACTTATAAAGAAAATGAATATGCTTTAGTTCAAAATCCTGAAGATGATTCAATATACCTTTTCAAGGTAATTGGAGATGAAGAAACAGGCGAATTAGTTATACCTGAGGATGAAGAATTTGCAGAAGTAACGGCATATTATGAAGATTTAATTAAAGAAGAAAAATAATTATAAAAGGAGCCGTTGCAAATGCAGCGGCTCCTTTTAAATTAAATTATTTCTTGCACAGCTGAGGTATCAGGATTAACATTAAGGTAATAATATTATAATATATTTTTAAAGGAGGAGTAAAATTGAAAGAAAAATTAGCTATTTTTGATGTGGATTATACAATAACAAAACGGGAGACTTTATTAGAATTTTATTTTTTTATGTTAAAAAAGAATCCCAAATATATAAAGTATTTGCCGAAAAGCATATTTTCGTCGATTTTTTATGTATTTAAAATATATGATGCTTCAAAAGCAAAAAGAACTTTTATAAGATTTATAGACGGCATAGAGGAAAATGAGATGAAAAAAATTGTTAAAGAATTTTATGAAAAACGTTTAAGCAAAATATTATATAAAGATGCCATAGATACCATAAAAAAAATGAAAAAGCAGGGGTATAAAATTTATTTGATTTCCGCTTCAGCTGAATTTTATTTAAACGAATTTTACAATATAAAAGAAGTAGATAAAGTAATAGGAACTCGATTTATAAAGGAGAATGGATTACATAGAAATCAGATGTTAGGTGAAAATTGTAAAGGTGAAGAGAAAGTGAAAAGATTAAAAGAAGTCTTACTTAAAGAAAATATAGATGTTGATTTTGAAAATTCATGTATGTTTTCAGACTCACTTTCTGATTTACCACTTTTTAATTTAGTAGGACATCCTTATTTGATAAATTATAAAAAAGCACATGATAAAATTGAAATTTTGAGATGGAAGTAGGACTATTTATAGGATATAAAGTATAATAAAAATATAAACATGGAAGATATGACAAAATTTAATTGTTATATCCTTAAAATAAGGAGGAGAATTTATATGGACAAGTGTACACAACTATATTTTTTATTTGGTGATGAACTTAAAAAGAGCGAAGAATTTCATAATTATTGTAGTGATGATGGAAAATCATTATATGAGGTTATAAGAGTAAGTGATGGAATACCAATATTTTTTATGGAACATTTAAGTCGCCTTGAGAATTCTGCTAAAATTATGAAATACAATTTAACTATTACGAAAAATGAAATTATAGATGGAGTTATTAAATTAATAAGTAAAAATAAAGTGGAAAATGGAAATTTAAAATTAGTTATAAACTATAATCCAGATGGTGAAAACCTTTATAAGGATGGGGTTAATGAAAAGTTCTTAGTATATTTTGTGGAGCATTCATATCCTTTAAAAGAGCAATATGCAGAGGGTGTTAAAACTATTACTTACCATGGAGAGAGAAGTAATCCTAATGCTAAGGTTATTAATAATGAGTTTCGTAAAAATGTAAATTTGAAAATAAATAGTAAGAAGGTATATGAGGCAATTTTAATTGATGATGATGGATATATTACAGAAGGTAGTAAATCAAACATTTTTATGGTAAAAGGATCTACAGTTGTAACATCTAGAGTCATTAATGTATTACCTGGAATTACAAGGCAATTTATTATAAAAACTTGTGAAAAATTAAACATAAAATTTATTGAAAAAGATGTTTTAGAAAAAGATCTTAAATCATACGATGGTTTGTTTATTTCAGGGACATCACCTAAGGTTCTCCCAATAGAAAGTGTGGATGGATTTTCTTTTAATTCATCAGAAAATTCAATAATAAAAGCAATAATGTTGGGGTTTGATAAAGAATTAAAAGAGAATAAACAAAAATTTGTAAAGTTTATTTCGAATAGAACGATAAATAAATAAAACATTCTGATATGTGGGATACAATAGAATGTTTATGGGATAAGTTATCTATCGGAAGAGGTGATACAAGTGGAGTATAAGTCGAAATTTCAAAAATTTGAAGGATCTACTGTTAAGGAGTGTTTAAAAAATGCAAGCATTGCTTTAGGCATTTCTAAAGAATTGCTTAAATATTCAATAGTTGATGAAAAAAGAGGTTTATTTAAGAAACATGTTATAATTTCTATTGATTCTATAGAAGAATTGCCTGGTGATGTTAGTCTAAATGTTAAACTTGTTAAAAGAGATGATTTAAAAACAGATATTTATAATGAAAAAGATGGTACTATAGAAATAAAAAATGGTAAAATAATAGTCAAAAATCCTTGTGATGGTGGCAAATTAGCTGTAATTTCTAATACTAATATTAATAATATTACACTAATTGTAAATGGAGAAAATGTTGGCGTACGTGCTAATGTGAATGAAGAAAGTATTATTGAGGCGTTTCTAAAAGAAGGTGAAGCACAGAGGCATTTGAATTTAAGAAGAAGCTTAGATAATATGGAGGCTTACATTAGTATAGAGTATAAACCTAATATAACAAATAAACTCAAAGATTGTGAGCCTATGAATTCAGTCTTATTAGAAGTAGAAGCTAAAGAAGAAGTTATGCCACCTAAATTTACGGAATTAGAAATTAACAAGGAATTACTAAATAATAATATTAAATATGGTATTTTGAAGATGAATATTATAAAATGTGCGAAGGCACACGAAATTTTAGATTTGCTTATTGCTAAAGGAAATAGAAATATAGACGCCGTAGATGATAGATTGGAAATAAATTACAAGCAAGCGGGAAATAAAAATACTATAAATTATGATGATGAAGAGAGTATAGACTACAAAGCTATAGGTTCAGTACAAGGAGTTGAAAAAGGACAGCTTTTGGCTACTCTTTATTTAGGTAAAAATGGAAAAGATGGAATAGATATTACAGGTAAGAATATAGTAACTAAAATTGCAAGAAGAATACTACTCGGTGTAGGAGAAGGTTGTAAAATTGAGGATAGGTATAAGGTTGTGGCAACAACTGATGGTAGACCATCATCAAGGGGAAATACTTTCTTCGTTTATAAAACTCATAAAATAATAGGAAATGTGGATTTGAAAACAGGCAATATTCAATTTGTGGGGGATATAATTATAAGTGGCAGTGTACGAGAAGGGATGAAGGTAGAAGCAGGTAATTCTATTTTAGTTAAAGGTAGCGTAACAGATGCAGAAATTGTTGCGAATGGTGATGCTGTGGTAAATGGTAATGCCATTCATTCAGATATCGCGGCTGGAAAAGAAGATGTATTAATTTTAGAGTATTTAAGCGATTTAAAGAGTATGAAGAATGATGTCTCAAATTTAATATCTTCTATAAAACAATTAAAAGAAATGAAGCTTATAGCAAGAGGTACTAGTGATGGAGAACTTGTTAAGATCTTACTTGAAACTAAATTTAAAAAGCTTCTTCAAACTTCAGTTAGAGTAGCTAAAAGGATACTCCAGCAACAAGATACGCAAGATGAATTATTATTTATTATTAAAAATAAAATACTTGGTGTTGGTCCTCATAATATACAAAATTATGAGGAATTAAATGATGCAATAAAAATTACTGATAATAAAATATTAGCGCTAAATATGAATTTAACTCTTCCTGTAAATGTAGTGTTAGGTTATTGTCAAGATTCGATAATTAAGAGCTCCGGTAATATTATAATTACCGGTAAAGGGGAATATGTATCACAAATAGTGGCAAGTGATAGCGTTATATTTCAGCAAGCCGAAAGCTTAGCTCGTGGTGGAGTTATTAAAGCTGGGAAAGAAATTAGATGTAAGATAGTTGGAGGACTTGGGGGAGTATCAACAAAACTTGTTGTAGAAGATTATGGTCAAATATGGGCGGAACTTGCTTATCAAAATACTAGTTTTATTATAGGTGAGAAAGAATATATTCTAGATCTTCCTAGCAAAAATGTTCATGCCTATATAAATGAGAACAGGGAATTAATAGTTGATAAATTACAAGCGTAGGGGGATTATACATGAATGAAAAAGAAATTAAGGTACTGGTTTTCAGTGTAAATGGCGAACAATATGCTACAAATATTATGGAAGTGGAGCGAATACTAGAATATGAAAAGGCCACTAAGGTTCCAAATTCACCACAATTCGTTGAAGGTGTAATAAACTATGAAGATAGTATTTTGCCGGTGATAACACTAACCAAAAGATTTAATTTACCATCATCTAAAATTGGTAAGGATTCTAAAATAATAGTTACAAAGCAGAATAATAGTAAAATAGGGATAATAGTTGATTTTGTATCAGAAGTTAAAGATGTAGCTAGTGTTAACATAGAAGATTCGCCACAAATAATAACAGGAATATCCAAAAGATATATTAAAGGGCTTATTAAAATTGATGGTAAAATAATTATATATTTAAATATTTCATCTATATTGACAGATGAAGAAAAAATACAAATATTATAAAATAGGGTGTAATTATGGAATATAATGAGATAAAGGTAGGGATTGCAGATTTAAATGTAGCATTTTCTCCAGATAAATTAATAACTGTGGGACTTGGATCTTGTGTTGGAGTTGCAATTTATGATAAGCATATGGAAATTGCAGGACTGGCACATATAATGCTTCCAGATAGTAGCCAGTTTAATAAAATATCAAATGAAATAAAGTTTGCGGATTTAGCTATACCTATTTTAGTTACAAATATGATTAGCAAAGGTGCGAAGCTATGCAATATGCGTGCTAAAATAGCAGGTGGTGCGTCAATGTTTAACTTTTCAGATAAAAGTATAATTATGGATATTGGCAATCGAAATAGTATGGCAGTGAAAAATGCTCTGAAAATTCTATCTATACCACTACTTGCAGAAGACATTGGTGGCAATAAAGGTAGAACTTTGATATTTGACACAACTAATGGTCTACTGTCAATTAGGACTGTAGGAATGGGAACCGTAGAGATTTAACTAAAGGTTGAGGGGATATATAATGCTTAAAAAGATAAAAGTTTTTGTAGTAGATGATTCAGCGTTGATGAGAAAAATAATTTCTGATATGATTAACTCTGAAATAGGAATGGAAGTTATAGGCACAGCGAGAAATGGCGAGGAACTTTTATCAAAAATGATTCGTAATGAACCTGACATAATAACTTTGGACATTGAAATGCCCAAAATGGATGGTATAACGACGCTAAAGAAATTAAAAACAGCTAATATAAATATACCAGTTATAATGCTTAGTAGCAGTTCTAAGGCTAGTACAGAGTTAACTATGATGTGCCTTGAACTAGGTGCTTTCGATTTTATTGCAAAACCGTCTGGGGAAATATCATTAGATATAAATATGGTTAAAGATGAATTGGTTGAAAAAATAAAATTTGCTTATAATCAAAGTAAAGTTAGAACTATCATTCCCCTTGAAAAAAAGATAAATATAAATAAAGTAATAATGCAAAAAAATATAGAACGAGAATCAAAAGTAGTTCCAAGTATTGATGCCGTACTTATTGGAGCATCTACTGGTGGTCCAAAAGCATTATATAAAGTAATAACAGTATTGCCCGATAATATAGGAGTACCAGTTTTAGTAGTGCAACATATGCCAACTGGATTTACAAAGGCTTTTGCGCAGAGGCTGAATTTGAATAGTAATTTAAAAGTTGTTGAAGCCTGTGCGGGTGATTTAATTGAAAAAAATATAGTTTATATAGCACCTGGTGGATATCATATGGAGGTAGGACGTGACAAGAAAATAAAGTTAAATACAGAGCCCACTATTTGGGGTGTTAGACCAGCAGTAGATAAGTTATTTGATTCAGCAACGGCGGTCTATGGTTCTCATCTCTTAAGTGTTATTCTTACTGGAATGGGCCGTGATGGAGCCAAAGGAACCGAAAATATTAAAGACAATGGTGGAATTACTATGTCAGAACATGAATCTACTTGCACTATATATGGTATGCCAAAAGCAGCTTTTGAAACTGGCAAAGTAGATAAAGTTGTACTACTTGAAAATATTGCGCAGGAAATAATTAAGGTTGTAATGGGGAGATGAGAAAACGCTAATGGATTTAATAGATTTTCAGCATTGGGTTTTAAAAGAATATAGTATAGATTTGTCGGCGTATAAATCTAATCAGTTGCACAGACGAATTTTAAGCTTGATGTCAAGAGTGGGGGTTAACTCTGTAGAAGAGTATATTAGTTTACTTAAAAAAGATCCT
>NZ_CALEVF010000241.1 GCF_937920395.1 uncultured Clostridium sp.
GTTACAAAGGAACACCTGAAGTTCCTGGATGTCCTATGTTTGAATTTCCTAAAACTATGGACAGCAGTGCAGAATGTAACTTATGTGGTAATTGTGTAAAAAATTGTCCAAATGATTCAATAAGAATAAGCCCTCGTGTTCCCACTAAAGAATTATGGAATATTAGAAAACCAAGAATAGAAGTTGCATTTTTAGCCATCGTAATTATGGGTATTGTGTTTGTTCAAAACATTACAATGCTTACAGTATGGGAAAAGATATTAAATTCCCTTGAAAATATATTAGGTACAACTAGCTATTATATAACATTTACTGTAACTTTCATCATAGCTATGTTAATCCCTGTTGTGTTATTACTTTTAACAGGTCTTATTGCTAAAAAGTTCAACAAAGTTTCTATCAAAGAAAATTTTGCTAAATATGGGTATGCTATTATACCATTGGACTTAGCTGGCCATATAGCTCATAACTTGTTTCACTTGTTAGCAGAAGGTAAATCAGTGTTTTACACTGCAATGGGTCTTTTCGGAGTAGAGTATCATGGAGCTTCAACTGCAATATTCTCTAGTCCAACTATACAAATGCTTCAATATATTATAATTGTAATTGGTACTGTAGGTTCAATTTATACTGCATATAGACTTGCTAAGAGTAGTCAAAACAATAAAAATGTTTTAGGTACATCAGTAGTTTACGCAGTTCTAATGATCTTACTTGCAGTAGCAAATATACTATTATTTTCCCTTCCAATGGCAATGCGTATGTAGCAGATATCATAAAAAAAGAGAGTATATGTTGAAATACTTTATACTCTTTTTTTTTTACAATTATGTGTTTACAATTTGCTATCGATTTACAATTTAAAGCGAACATACCCACTACAAATTTTATAGTATTACATTTAATGTAAGGAGGTTTGAATAATGTCAGAAATGATCACGGATGTACAAAGTGTTTTTTCATCAATTGCTAGTAAATATGACAAATTAAATACAATATTAACTTTAAATATAGACAAAATATGGAGAAAAAAAGCTGTAAAACTATGCACCATAAAAGAAAATGATAGGGTATTAGATTTATGTTGTGGCACAGGTAAAATGGTAGAACTTGAATGCACCGCAGTAGGTGAAAATACTGAAGTTGTAGGCCTAGACTTTAATAAAGAGATGCTTGATGTAGGATACAAAAACCTTAATAAATCATTAACTAACTATAAATTCAGCTTAATGCAAGGAGATGCCATGGAGCTTCCTTTTGAGGATAGTACCTTTAATTGTATTACCATAGCATTTGGACTGCGAAATATACCTAATAAACGAAAATCTATTTCTGAAATGTATAGAGTTTTAAAACCTGGTGGAAAGGTAGTTTGCTTAGAATTATCTAAGCCAGAAATACCTATTTTCAGAAATGTATATAACTTATATTTCAACTATGTACTACCAGTTATTGGCTACTTAGGCACCCAAGATAAAGCAGCTTATTACTATCTAAGAGATTCAGTAAATGGGTTTATGACAAAAAAGCAACTAAGACATGAATTCAAAAATGTTGGCTTTGAAAACTCAGAGTTTAAATCCCTAACTTGTGGAATAGCTTCTATCCATTATGGCATTAAACCCTTATAAAAATAAATATTTGATTTGCTATTTTAAAGAAACTTTAAATAAAAAGGAGTTGTTATTAATTGCATATCTTAGTTTGTGTAAAACAAGTACCTGATACTACAGAAATTAAAATGGACCCCAAAACAAATACAATGGACAGATCAAGTGCACCTACTATTATTAATCCTTTTGATGCTCATGCTGTTGAAGAAGCAGTTAAAATAAAGAAAAAATTTGGTGGTAAGGTCTCCATTATGTCAATGGGACCACCTCAAGCTCAAGAGGTTATTAAAAAATGTATTGAAATGGGTGCAGATGAGGGATATCTACTCTCCGACCGTGCCTTTGCAGGATCAGATACATTATCTACTAGCTATATTCTTGCAATGGGTATTAAAAAAATAATTGAGATTGAACCAATTGATTTGGTATTCTGTGGTAAACAAGCTATAGATGGAGATACTGCACAAGTAGGACCAGGTATTGCCTGTCGTTTGGGTATGCCTCAGTTAACTTATGTTGAAGCTATTGAATCATTTGATTTGAAAAAGAATATTGTTATACTTCATAGAAAGATTGATAATGGGTACGAAGTTGTACAAGCAAAGCTCCCATGCCTAATAACAGTTGAAAAAGATATTAATGAATTAAGCTTTTCACCTTTGACAAATATGATTAAAGCAGCCCGCTATAACCCTACTACTTGGGGGATTAATGATTTTAACGCCGATTTAAGCCAATTGGGATTAAAGGGTTCTCCAACTTCTGTACGACGCATTTTTCCACCGAAGCAAAGAGCCGGTGGCGAATTGCTTAAAGGTAGTGAGGATGAAGTAGTTAAAACGTTAGTTGATAAATTAAAAGGAGGAATACTTGAATGTCAGATATAAATAAAGAATATTCTGGTGTATGGGTTTTTGTAGAGCAGTTAGAAGGAAAACTAGCCACCGTTACCCTCGAACTCATTGGTAAAGCAAAAGAACTTGCTTCTAGTTTAAATGTACAAGTATCTGCAGTTCTTTTGGGTGACAAAGTAGAATCTATTATGTCTACACTTTTTGAACATGGTGCAGATACAGTATATATTATAGATGATCCAGTATTTCATTTTTACAGAGCTGAAACCTATATGAAAGCATTTTGCTATCTCGCAAGAAAATACAAACCAGAGATATTATTAATGGGAGCAACAACAACTGGCCGAGATCTTGCTGGTGCAGTTGCAACCACACTAAAGACAGGATTAACTGCTGATTGCACCGCTCTTGATATTGATTTAGAGAAAAGAATGTTACTTGCTAGCAGGCCTGCCTTTGGTGGAAATATAATGGCTACTATTGTATGTAAAGACCATAGACCTCAAATGGCTACTGTCCATCCAAAGGTTATGAAAATGCCTGTTCCTGAGAAAAATAGGACCGGCATAGTGGTAAAAGAAACATTTGCCATTAAAGAAGATTCTTTGAAAACTATAGTTCTAAAAATAGTTAAAGATGGATTAGAAAATGTTAAACTTGAAGACGCAAAAATTATAGTGAGCGGCGGTCGTGGTATACAAAATGAACAAGGAGTTAAGCTACTTAATGAACTTGCTAGCGTCCTTGGTGGCGTCGCTGCTGGAAGCCGTGGCGCTGTTGAAAAAGATTTAATTGACCATAAACGTCAAGTTGGTCAGACAGGCAAAACGGTATCTCCAAAACTATATTTTGCAATAGGAATATCGGGTGCAATCCAACATACTATTGGTCTTCAAGGGTCTGAAACTATAATTGCTATAAATACAGATCCAGAATGTCCTATGATGAAAATTGCTACCTATAGTATTGTTGGAGATGCACTTACAATATTGCCTAAATTGATTAAAGTTTTTAAAGAGTCTCTATCTGAGCTTAAGAATTTGAATTCCAATATGAAGGGAGGGGTTAACGTTGAGTGAAAAATTTGATGCTATTATTGTTGGAGCTGGCGTAGCCGGACTTGCAGCAGCTTATACTATGTCAAAAGCAGGCCTTAAAGTTATTGTAATTGAAAAGGGGCAACACCCTGGATCTAAAAATGTTATGGGTGGAGTCTTGTACAGTCATATGATGGCGGAGATCATTCCTGAATTTTGGAAAGATGCTCCACTCGAACGGCCCATCATTGAACAAAACTTATGGATTATGGGCAAAGAATCTGTTGTTAAAACGGGCTATAAAGACATGGAATGGTCAAAAGCTCCCTACAATAACTTTACTGTATTTAGAGGCAAATTTGATCAATGGTTTGCAAAAAAATGTGTTGAGGTTGGTACACTGATTGTTAATGAAACAGTAGTAAAAGAATGTTTAATGGAAAATAATAAAGTGGTTGGCGTTCGCACGGACAGACCTGATGGAGATATATTCTCTGATGTAGTTGTTCTTGCAGACGGAGTAAATTCGCTTCTCGGTAAAAGCCTTGGCTTCCATAAGGAATGGCGCAAAGACCAAGTTGCTCTTTGTGTTATGGAAGAATTAAAAATGTCTTCTGATAAAATAGAAGAACGCTTTAATCTTGATAAAGGAATGGGAGCGACCATTGAAATATTTGGTGATACCACTTTAGGCATGGTAGGTACAGCCTTTATCTATACAAATAAAGACCATATATCCATTGGATGCGGTGCATTACTCTCACAAATGTATGAGAAACGCGTTGAGCCTTATGAACTACTAGAGTATATAAAAAATCACCCTATGGTTAAACCCTTAATTGCTGGAAGCCAGCCTTGCGAATATTATGCACACTTAATTCCAGAAGGTGGTTATAAAAGCATTCCGAAATTAGTGGATGATGGAGTTATAGTTATCGGTGACGCAGCTCAGTTTGTTAACGGTATACACAGGGAAGGCTCAAACATGGGAATGACTTCAGGACGTTTTGCTGCTGAAACAATTATAAGAGCTAAAGGTACTAACGACTTCACGAAAAGCACCCTTTCTAATTATGAGGATCTAATTAAGGAAAGTTACATTACTAAGGATCTTAAGAAATATAAAAATGCTTCTTCTACTATGGAGAATAATGGTGCTTACTTTAATCATTACATGCCAGCACTCAATAAATCTGTAAGTGAAATGTTAACAGTAGACGGTGAAAGTAAATCTAAAAAACAAAAATTAATAGTGAAACACATGACTAAGGGCAGATCAATGTTTACTGCCGCTTTAGATATATTTAAAATGTTAAAGGAAGTGAAATAATGAGTGATATAAAAAAGAAAGTTAATATTGATGATAAACTGTTTTTGAATACTTATATCGCTGATACTGTATCACATCTAATTATCAAAGATGAAGGTGTTTGTGCTAATTGCGTCGAAAAGAATTGTACAAAATTTTGTCCAGCAGGAGTATACCAATATAAAGATTCTAAAATAGTTGTAGGATTTGAGGGGTGCCTTGAATGTGGAGCATGTAGAATTGCATGTCCTCATGGTAATATTGATTGGAACTATCCTCGTGGAGGGTTTGGAATACAATTTAGGTTGGCTTAGAAATTAAATCATTTTATATGTTAAATTTCTATACCCGCACATTAGCAAATATAAGACCAAAAACGCAAATAGATTGATTTTAATAGTTTAAGGACTCCTGTAGCAAGGAACTAACCGCTAGTTATCTCCTTGTTACAAATTTATATATATACAAATATTTAAATTAAAGTTGTTTTTCATTCAACCACTCAGTAATATCTTCTATAATTGAATTTTTTATTCCATCTTGATTTAATTCTCTAATGCTATTAATAATAGACGACCTTTGAAATCTAATTCCATTTAATATTTTTGAAATTTGTGTTATGACTTCATAATCCATGGCATCAGAATATACTTTGGAATCTACAATATATCCAGCCTTGCACTTTAAGCAAATTTCTATTTCACCCCAGAAAAATCTTCTTTGGAAGCTTATGTCAAAGCTTGGACTCTCTCCATACCTCCACTGCCAGGATGAATATTTGTTATATAATGAATTAATTTCTTCTTCAAATAGATTTATATCTATTACCTTACCATTTCCTCCATAAAACTTAATAAAGGTACTCTTTAAATTGCTTATTACTTCTTCTAAGGTAATTGAGCTATTTATTTCCTTCAAATTTATTACTCTAGACTGCACCGATTCTACACCTTTAGATTTAATTTTTTCTTTTGAAACCTGAAGATAAGCAGCGAGCTTTGAAAAATCTGAATTTATAAGCAAGGTTCCATGATGCAGCACTGTATTTTTAGTATAGTAGAAGGCATTACCTGAAAACTTTTTACCATTTACCGTAATGTCATTTCTTCCTGAAAACTCAGCCTCTATACCAACATTTTTTATAGCTTCAATGATAACCATTAGCTGCTTTTCTAAGTCATACAGTTCTTTATCCATTACAAAGGTAAAATTGAGATTGCCTAAGTCATGATAAACTGCACCGCCACCAGATAATCGTCTTGCAAGTTTTCCCCCATTCATTTCTAATTCTCTGCACTTACATTCTTTCCAGCAGTTTTGGTTCTTTCCCACTACCACAGTATTATCGTTTTGCCACAAGTATAATATTATTTCATTTTCTCTAACATGATTTAGTAAAAACTCTTCTAAAGCTAGATTATACCAAGGGTCAAAAGTTGAAGATGTTATTATGCTAGTAATTACACTATTATGCAAAATGAATAGCCCCTCCTTCTAAAGATAGCGCCGCTTCATGAATTACCTCTGCTGTAGTAGGATGAGCATGTATAGTTTCAGTTATTGCTCTAGCAGTTAAGTTATTCTTAATGGCTAGAGTAAGCTCTGCAATTAAATCTGTAGCATGCAACCCCACAATACTTGCACCAATTAATTTCTCTGTATTTTTTTCCCTTACAATTTTAATAAAGCCATCACTTTCTCCATAGGATAGTGCTTTCCCGTTAGCTGAAAATGGGAATTTGCCTACTTCTACTTCTATGCCCTGAAGCTTTGCAGTTTTTTCACCTATACCCACCATAGCAATTTCAGGTTCTGTAAAAATCGCACTAGGAACTGCTGTATAATCCATATCACAAGGTTTACTCATTATATTGTTTGCTGCTACAACTCCTTGGTGAGATGCTGCATGAGCAAGTAATATAATATTTGTTACATCCCCAATAGCATATATATTTGAAACATTGGTTTGCATTTTCGAATTAACCTTAATTCCCCTTTTATTATTGTTTAATTCTATTCCTACATTTTCTAATCCAAGTCCCTCTACATATGGAGTTCTTCCTACAGCTAAAAGCACTTTATTTGCTGTTATATATTTATCTTTACCATCCTGTATAAAATGAACTATGCATTCATTATTCTCAGTTTCACAAATTTCTTCTACTTTTGCAGTAGTGTAGAGCTTAATTCCTTTTTTAATTGCACTTTTTTTATTTTCTTCGCATACATCATCATCGCAATTTATAAGGCATTGATCCATAAACTCAACAACTGTTACCTCCGCACCAAAGCTAGCATAAATATAGGCGAACTCCATACCAATAACGCCACCGCCTACAATTACCAATTTCTTTGGAACCTCCTTAAGACACAGAGCATCGCTACTATCAATTACATTTTTATTTTCAATACCCTTAATAGGAATTACTGCTGATTTAGAACCTGTAGCAATAATAATATTCTTTGTTTTAATAGTAATTTCTTGTGTATTACTCTTGGCTAGTATGGTTTCATTATCAACAATTTCAGCAATTCCATTTATAACTTTCACATTATTTTTATCCATCAAATACTTAATACCCGTAACCAATTGTGTTACAACCTTATCTTTTCTATCAATAACTTTTTCCATTCTAATACCGATATTTTCAGCATAACATCCAAATTCTTCAGCCTTTTTAAGGGTATCGAAAACCTGTGCAGATCTAACCAGTGTTTTAGTAGGGATACATCCCCAATTTAAACAGGTTCCGCCTAATTTTTCTTTTTCTATTAATATAACCTTTGCACCTAATTTAGCTGCATGAATTGCAGCTACATATCCTCCAGGACCCCCACCAATTATTGTAATATCGCCTTCAATATTGAGTTTTACTGGCTTAATTAAATTTTGAAAATAGTTAAATTTATTGGTGCTGGTATTGGTAGCTTTCGAATCTTGCTCTCCATTTATTTGCGCTAATACATTATCTGAATTAACCGTTTGTCCTTCTTTTACATTAATACTTGCAATAGTTCCCTTTACTTTTGAATTAACGGTGCTGGCACCTTTCCCACCTTCTACCTCAAAAATTACATCATTTATATTAACAAGATCTCCTAATTTTTTTAAAACTTTTATTATTTTTGTTTGATCATTTTTATTTAAAGATTTTTCTAACCTAACCTCTAAACTCATTACTTTTACCCCCTTTTTTTAATAAGAAATAAGGCAGCTTACGCTGCCTTACCAATTCTGTAGCATAACCTCTTTATTTAGATTATTTATTAAAATCGTTTTTGAATTCCTCAATAGAATCCTTAAGTAATGTTACGCTATAAGCCATTGAAGGACCACCTCCAAATGCAACTGAAACCATGGCTGCTTCCATTATTTCTTCTTGTGTTGCACCTGCCTCGAATGCTTTATAAACATGGAATACTATGCAGTATTCGCAGCGTGTAAAAGTTCCAATGCCTACACTGATTAATTCCTTAGTCTTAGTATCCAACGCCCCCGGTTTATATGTTGTACCAAGCAAGTTCATAAATGCACCTACATGTTCTCCATTAGTTTCACCTAATGCTTGTAATCCACCAATAAAATCATTTAACATTTCTCTAACATTTTTAGCCATATTATTACCCCCTTGAATACTTGCTATCCTAATGATTAGTATAGCAAGTATTTAAGGTATTTACAATAGTATATGATAAAATTCAACTAATATTTTTCATAAATTTTTTGAGCACTCTTTTAAATACTTCAATTTCCTCTTCTGTAATCCCCATTGAAAAAAAATTGCTCATATTTTGTCCTTCTGGTAAAAGCTCTTCAATTCTTTCTCTACCCTTATGGGTAAGTTTAATATATTTTACTCTTCTATCTTCACTTGCCTGAGTTCTTATAATTAAACCATCTTCTTCCATTCTATCTAAAAGCCTAGCCACAGTAGACTCTTTAATGTCCATTTTTTCTCCTAATTCCTTTTGGCTAAGATCTCCGTATTTTAATAAATAATACATAGCTATCCACTGAACTCTGGTTACACCAAGTGGAATTAATCTTTCATTAAACATATTTGCCATCTTTTTAGATGTCTTACTATTTATAAAACAAACACATGATTCAATATCAAACATTATAGCCTCCTACTTTTATAAAAATATTTTATCTTACTATTATATAAGAATTATTGTTTTTTATCAATTTATATGCAAGTAAAGTAACATATTGATCTATATTTCCTTCTGCAATAAATCATCCTAATTGAATAAGTATTATCATTCTTTCAACAATTCCTGAAAACATTGGTTTATAGTAATAATTTTTTATAAGATTATTGCTATTAGTAATCCAATAATTACAGCTAAATGATACTTCAATCCAACCTGACCTATAAGTCCCATAGTCCTACCTTTTGTATTCATATTTTTATCATAAGATATAAAATCAAATATCGATTTATAAGGAAAAAATATTAAAACAGTCACTAGTACAACAATTGGATAAATGTGTACTACAAATAAAATAAATGTTAGTATTAAAAGCATTATTACATTAAAGATCCAAAGCTTTTCTGCATTTTTTACACCCATCAAAATAGGAAGCGTTTTTCTACCAACATCAAGGTCCTCTTGTAAATCGCTTAAGTTATTAGATAATAATATAGTGCTTATATATATTACTGTAGGAATTGCAACTAAAACTGTATTTAGGTTAATTACACCAGATTGAATATAAATCACTGTTGTTGTTATACCAATACCCATGGTTATTCCAGCGACAACTTCACCAAAAGGTGTATATGAAATAGGAAAAGGACCAAAGGCATATGAGATTGAAATAATACCTCCTATAATTGCAATGAGCATAATATAATAACTTGTCTGACTAGCAATGAAAACACCAATAATACAAGCAATAAGTTCAAACAAGAATATGACAACCAAAACTTGTTTTGAAGTAATCTCCCCGCTTACTAAAGCTTTTTCATCACCACTTTTTTCACTATCCGCTCCACTTTTAAAGTCAGAGTAATCATTCACCATATTAGTGGCACTTTGAATAAGTATCATGGCAACTATTAATAAAATAAAATATAATATGTTAAATTTAAAAAAAGCATACTTTGAGTAAATTGAACCTAAAATTACAGGTACAATCCCTGCAACAAGAGTTTTTATATCCATAAGTTTAATTATTGATTTAAACCTCATTTTCTACCTCTCCTTACCAAGTGGATTATCTTCATTTGATTTTATAATGGCGTTTGTAATAGTCATATATGATATTAATACATTATTTTCATCAAACATTTCAACGCTCCAAACATGAGATGTCTTCCCCATATGTATTAACTTTCCATTTGCTATAATATAGCCTTCTATTTTTTTTGCTTTCATATGGTTTGCAGTAATAGTTTGCCCTACTGCTACTTGATCTTTATCTATCTTTTGAAGTGAGGCATAACCTGTAATTGTTTCTCCAAAGGCAATTGTTGCCCCTCCATGCAAGTATCCGAAGGTTTGATCATGGAACTGTGTTAAATTCATTTTTGCTTCAAGTTCCCTACCTAGCACATGAATATATTCTATATTTAACCCGTCTATTAAATTCATACTATTCACCACCTATTTTAATATAATCTATTGTGTACTCTCTTAAAGTAACTTCATCAATTTCCACGCCTAACCCATAGCCTTTAGGCACTTTAATTATACCATTACGTGCAATAATTTCCGGTTTAATTATATCTTTTTTAAAGTAACGCTTTGATGATGATAAATCTCCAGGAATGTAAGTATCCTTTAAGCTAGCTAATTGAACATGCAATATTTTAGAAATACCACTCTCAACCATACTTCCAACCCAATATTTTATATTGTTTTCCCTGCATAAGTCAATCATTTGCTTTGCATAATAAATTCCACCAACTCGACCTATTTTTATATTTAACACTTTAAATGCTTTTAGCTCCATTGCAGTCTTTAAGTCATTAATTGTTTGAATGCTTTCATCCAAACATATTGGCGTAGTAAGTTCTTTTTGAAGTTTTTGATATTCTAAAAAATCTTTTGAATCAAGTGGTTCTTCTATGCAAATTAAATTAAATTCATCTAATTTTTTTATTTCATTTATTTGTTCAAACTTATAACTTCTATTAGCATCTATTAACAATTGAATGCTTGGGTAAATTTTTCTAATAGCCCTTAATTTTTTTAAACCATCGGCCGGTTTAATCTTTAATTTAAAGCGAGTATATCCTTCATTTTGATAATCCTCAATTTGTTTTAAAAGTGTTTTAATATCCAAATCGCCTAGTACAACTCCTGCATAAATCTCATCATCAGTATCTTCATTGAATACAAGTTTCATAATGGATAACTTATTTCTTTTAGCATATATATCTACCAATGCATTTTCAAGACCTGCTAGTGCCATAGGGCACTCTACATCTAAATATTCATGTATATCAAAAGGATGATCCATCTCTTTATGAATTACAGATTTAATATATTTATTTATTAATACCTTCTTTGAAGATGCTAATGTCTCATTTGTATAAAATGGATCATTAAATGAAACCACTTCACCATAACCTACATTTTCAAGCTCATCCGTAGCTTTTATTACAATTGTTTCACGATACTTTATGGAAGCTTGTGATGTTTTGAAATTAAAATTCAAAGGCATCTTAATATGAAAAAGTTCTATTTGTTCAATTTGCATATATACACCCTCTTATAAATTCTTTCTTAATATTTTTCCTACTGAATTTTTAGGAAGTTCCTTCAAATAAATAATTTTTTCTGGGATCTTATATTTAGCTAATTTATTTGAAAGATACTCTAATATCTCATGTTCATTTAATGAAGAAACCACATAAAGTATAGGAATCTGTCCCCACTTTTCATCAATATGCCCAACCACAATGCATTCATCTATAAGCGGATGTGTATATAGAATATTTTCAATTTCTTTTGGATAAATATTTTCACCACCAGATATAATTATATCTGTGCGACGCGCGACTATATTTAAAAAACCATCTTCATCTATATAACCCACATCCTCTGTATTAAAATAACCAGCTATATCTTCTTTACCTAGGTATCCATCCATTAACATAGGACTTTCAAGTAAAACCTCACCTATTCCATTTACATCTTGATTACCAATAAGAATATCTACATTTTCAAGTGGCATTCCTACTGAGTCAATTTTTTCTGGATAATCTAATACTGAAAAAGTAGTAGACTGGCTTGTTGTCTCTGTCATACCATAGGTCTTATAAATTGGAATGTTCCTCATTATGCTTTTTTGAACCAACGCTTTAGGAATAAATTCACCACCTAAAAGCACAACACGTAGTTTATGGTTCTCTATTCTCTCAACAATCCTATTTAACATAGTCGGAACAATGGATATCATATTGATAAAACCTCTTTCAATTAAGCTTAAAACCTGTTCTTCATCAAATCTTTCTAATATAGTAATTTGAGTTCCATTGTATAAGCTACGCATTAAGATAGTTAATCCACTAATATGATACATAGGTAATACTAGAAGCCAATTATCCATAGTTGTTACCCCAATACTCTTTTGTGATGATTTTACATGAGCAGAAAACTGTTTCCACCTAAGAGGAACTGATTTGAATTCACCTGTTGTAGCACTTGTATTCATGATAACAACAATCCTATTAGGCTCAAACTCTTCTAATAATTTTATATCTTCTCTTTCACTTTCTTGCACTTCATTAAAGCATATAAATTTCTCGTCATCAGAAAATACAACCTGAACCTTTGTAAGTTCTAATTGGTTTTTTATTTCGCTCTCCGTCAAATGAGTATTTAACATCAGCACTTCTTTCCCCAAAAGTTGAAGTGCTAAAAAAAATAGTGCCATGTCAACAGAGTTATTTGAATAAATTGCAACTCTTCTCTCAGTTTTTACATAGGAAGATAGTTTCCCCGCTAGGTCTGTTACCTGTTCATAAACTTCATGAAAAGTTAAGTCATTAATAAACCTTTTATCAGGATTTTTATAATTTTGTTCCTTAAGCCAATTCATAGTATCTCACCTTCGTAACTTTATTATGGAAATTTAGGAAATTCATCAAAATTAGGATTTCGTTTTTCTTTAAAAGCATCACGGCCCTCTTTTGCCTCCTCTGTAGTATAAAATAACAAGGTAGCATCTCCTGCTAATTGTTGTAATCCAGCTAATCCATCTGTATCTGCATTAAATGATGCTTTTAAGAAACGTAGCGCCGTTGGAGAATGCTGCATTATTTCTTTTGCCCATTTAACTGTTTCCTGTTCTAACTTATCAAATGGTACTACTGTATTTATAAGTCCCATATCTAGAGCCTCTTTAGCTGAATACTGACGACACAAATACCAAATTTCACGTGCTTTTTTATGACCCACAATACGTGCCAAATATCCTGCACCATACCCACCGTCAAAAGAACCTACTTTAGGTCCTGTTTGACCAAATTTAGCGTTTTCAGAAGCTATTGTTAAATCACATACTATATGTAACACATGACCGCCACCAATTGCGTATCCATTAACCATTGCGATAACAGGTTTTGGAATAATTCTAATTAAATGTTGCAAATCTAAAACATTTAAACGTGGGATATTGTCATCACCAACATATCCTCCATTTCCACGTACTTTTTGATCTCCTCCTGAGCAAAATGCTTCATTCTCTACGCCTTGTCCATAATTAGCACCAGTTAAAATAACCACGCCTATTTTACTATCTTCACGAGCCATAGTAAACGCATGGATTAATTCCATTATCGTTTTAGGACGAAAAGCATTTCGCACTTCAGGTCGATTAATTGTAATCTTTGCAATTCCATCATAAGTTTCATATTTAATATCTTCATAATTACGGTCTGAATCTTTCCAATCAAATTTATTCATATTTTCACTCCTCAAAATTATTTATAAAAAATTATTTATAAAAAATCATTTATAACTTTCACAAATGTATTAGTATCTTCAATATGAGTATTATGCCCACATCCATTTATTACAACATGCTTTACTCTGCTATTTAATATTTCAAAATTATTACCTACAAGCTCGTATTTTTTATCATCTTCCCCACTTATAAATAATATAGGCATAGATAGCTTAACTATTTTATGTTTTAAACATGGGAATTTTCCTTGCCCAGTGCCTTGTAATGTGTTTGAAAGTGCATGTGCTTTATTTAATAAACGTCTTTCGCCTATTTCTTTAATGATTGCTTTAGATAATCTCCTTTGTGATTTAAAAATGCTTAAATCACTCCAATATTGATTAAACCATTCTATCCCATTTCTTTCTATGCTTTTAGCTAAATTCAAATCATTTCTGCGACGTCTTAATCGATTTAAAAATCCATATTGACCATAAGATGAATTCTCTAAAATCAGCTTATCTATTTCCTTTGGATAGATCAAAGAATATGCTAATGCAATGCGACCACCCATAGAATAACCTAGCATTGAATATCTCTTTAAACCCAACTTTGAAATAAGTTCATTTAAGTGCCTAATCATTACTTTCAATGAATAATATTTACGTTGCTTTGGTTTATCACTTTGCCCATGTCCAATTAAATCTATTAATATTAATTGATACCCGTCTAATTGAATAGATTTCCAGGTACTAAGATTTTCCGAAAATCCATGTAAACAAATAATTGGTTTTCCCTCGCCCCTTACTTCAATGTGATATTTAATATTTTCTATTTCAATAAACATACTCTCACCCTACATATTTTATATTTATAATGTTGTGTATTTATCATGCAATTTTTTACTTAACTCTGAATCTATTTTTACCTCAATTAACTTAATTCCCTCTAGCGTTAATGCTTCATTGAAACAATCATTAAAGGAGCTATAATCTTTTGCTTCAAAATATATTGTATTATATAAAGTTTTTACACCCTCAAAATTTATTCCCTGAGGTGTTAAAAATAAATGCTGGAAGTGATTTTCTTTACTTTGAGGTAAGTACCTAAAAATCCCTCCCCCATCATTATTAAGTAGCAGTATAATTAAATTTAATTTATGTGTTTTTCCAATTAGTAATCCATTTAAATCATGGTAAAATGCTAAATCCCCTGTTAACAAAACCGTTGGATGATTTGCTATTGATATACCTAGTGCAGTGGAAACAGTGCCATCAATTCCATTTGCCCCTCTATTACATAATACCTTTATATTTTGATTCCGGGCTTCAAAGAAGTAATCCATATCCCGTATTGCCATACTATTTGCTACGACTAATCTACTTTTTTCTGGCAACATACTTTGTAGCTCCTGAATTAGTTTACCTTCAAACAAGTGTTCTTCATCCTTTGCACGTTTCAACTTCTCACGCATTTGTTTCTGATATCTTAACCATTTATCTAAATATTCTCTGTTACTATTCTCTGTACAAATAGACTCAGCAAACAATTTTGGTGAAGTAGCGATAAATCTTTTGGTTGACAATGATGGGTTACAATACTTAAAACTTTCACCTACTTGTATATATAAAACCTCTTGATGCATGGTCAAAAACTGCTGCAACCGTTTTGAAACAGGTACTTGACCAATGTGAATAATAAATTCAGGCTCTAATTCTCTTTTGATATTATCATTTTTTAAAAAGGCATCATAACTATCGATAATAATATCATTTGAGTAATTACGCAAATTTGAAATTGGATCAGCGAGTATGGGTGCTTTTAAGCGTTCTCCCATTTCTATCACTTCTTTATGATAGTTTGAATAGGCGTCTCCACCACAAATTATAATTCCATTTTTATTTTTAAGAATTAAATTATCTAATGAACCTTGCTTTTCTCCTTGAATATATTCGAATTTATTTTTTGAGCGTCCTACAGTAAAATCAAGCTTACTTAGATCTGGAATTAATGGATCACGTAGTGGCACATTAATATGGATTACCCCATATTCTTTTGACATAGCACTTGCAAATGCTCTCTGCATAACCACGCGTACATATCTATACATACTTTCACTTTCTTCAGGCAATGCCAGTTCTTCATAGTATTTTGTAAAATTACCAAATATATTATTTTGATCAATTGTTTGTGGTGCCCCAACATTACGTAGTTCAGGCTGACGATCAGCTGTTAACAAAATTAATGGTACTCCTGAATACTTAGCTTCCACAATTGCAGGCAAATAATTTGCCACAGCAGTACCTGATGTACAAACTAATACCACAGGTCTTGCCTGCTCTTTTGCTATTCCAAGTGCAAAGAATCCTGCACTGCGCTCATCTACATTTATAAAGATATTAAAATCATGTTCACAAAATAATATAGATAAGGGTGTTGACCTTGAACCTGGACTAATTACAACCTCGCATACACCTAATTGATATAGTTCATCAACTAAAGCAGCAATATAATTTGTCATTCATTTCTCCTCCTCTTTCTAATTTTCTTTCTTTACTATAAACTTTCAATTATTGTTTTTAATTTATCTTTTGTTTCAATGTATTCAACTTCACAATTTGATTTATCAACTATGCCACAGCCAACACATGCATATGCTATATTTTTTTCAATTAGAGCAGATCTTATTCCTGCCACAAATATACCATCTCCATTTCCATCAATTATGCCAATAGGTGCCGCATACAAACCTCTCTCATGTTTTTCATATCTTTTAATTAATTGCAGAGCTTTATCTGCCGGATACCCACCTAAAGCAGGTGTTGGGTGAAGCCTTTTTACCCATTGAAGTAAAGTGCTATTTTTATCTTTTCCATAAATTGCTGTTTGTAAATGGTGTAAATTCTTAAGTGTTAAAATTTTAGTTTCATCTACTATCAATTCATCTGTGAATTTCTTCATAACATTAACTATTGAATCAATAACAATTTGATGTTCATGGCGATTTTTAGTATCCTTTAACAAAACTTCCTTCTGTAATTCATCATTTTCATTACTTCGCAAAATAGTGCCAGCAAGTGCATAACTTAACACCATATTTTTTTCTTTTTGAACCAAGATCTCTGGCGTTGCACCTACAAATGTTTTTCCATCCTTGTAGTAGCCAAATACAAAGCTATTTATGTTGTGTTTCAAAAGCTTTTGGAAAACACTTTCTACGCTTATCAAAGTATCACATTGAACTTTAACTTCTCTAGAAATAACAACTTTATTTACCTCTTTGCTGGATATTGCATCTTTTGCCACAGAAAACAATTGCTTCCATGCTTTAAAATCGTCCATTCCATATTTGCATGCATGTTCACAAATCTCTACCTCTCCATTTTCAATTTCTACAAAATCGTTAAAGTAATAAAATGTTTGTTTTCCATCTTTTTCAACAAAATAATATTCAAATGCAATATTTTCATTACCAAACCCAACCCATTTTTCATCTTTGATTGAATTAAAGAATGTCATTGATGAAAAGATATATAAATAATCTTTTAAATTTTCATCCATAGAAATAGTTTTTAACCGTTTAGCTCCAAGAATAAACTCTTTTTTTAAAGGATTGTAAAATAAAAACCTTTCCTCGTTCTCAAAATGCTTCCAGAATGAAAGCGGATTATCTAATTTAATCTGTTTCTCATGATATTTCAATTTATACACCTCTATATCTGAATTATAATAAATCTTCTAAACTAGAATAAATCAAACATTACACCCATAAATATTATATTGATATTATTGTTCCCATATTTATCACTCCATTCTTTTTTTGTTATACCTTATTATAGGAAATACTTATAAAGATTTTATGTAGATATGCAGTATTTAAAAAATATTGATAAAAAATGAATTTTGTAAAACACATTAAATCTCCACATCTTCTTAGTATAATATTTACAGTTGCAACTTATTTCATAGAAGGGAGTTTTTATTATTTCGTATTTTACATTAAGGCTTTATGAAATTATGGGTATGTTAAACAGACTTTTAAGTGATCCTATAATGAACTTCTCAAGAAATTTAAATATACCTATGATTGGTGTTTTTTTAATTGGAATTCTTGGTTCAACGGCTCCATGCCAGCTAACCACAAACCTTGGAGCTATTGGATTTATCACAAAGGAGGGTTCTAGCAACAAAAAACTTTTTATAAACGCATTATGGTATTCACTTGGTAAGCTGACTATATTTTTGTTTTATGGAATGTTAATAATATTATTTAAAGTTAATATACAAAGAACATCCATACCTTTCTTTAGCCTATTTAGAAAGCTTATGGGACCCGCTATAATAATTATTGGACTTTATATATTAGGCGTTCTAAATCTAAAGGGATCTATTGGAAATTTATTTATAGCTAATGTTGAAAATTTCACACGTAAGTTTAAAATATTTAATCCATCATTTATAATGGGTTTGATATTTTCATTAGCATTTTGCCCAACTTTATTTTGGTTATTCTTCGGAATTATTGTTCCTTTAACCTTTAAGTCTCCTATTGGCATAATATATCCTCCAATTTTTACACTTGGTACCCTTACGCCCATATACTTAATGTTATCACTGATTTTTATAGGAAAAACCAACCTTAAGTCCAACACAAAAAAATTTAAAAAGATTCAAGTTATAATTAGGATTTTCGGTGGACTTTTACTTATTACTTTTGGATTAATTGATAGTTTTATATATTGGTTTAATTAATCAGTATTATAATACTAAATCGGAGGTGGTTTATTTTTGAATGACATACCAATATTGTTAGCTTTTTCTGCAGGTCTTCTATCATTTTTATCACCTTGCGTCCTTCCACTTGTTCCTGCATATGTAAGCTATTTAACTGGTTCTTCTATAGAAGAATTAAAAGATGACAAAGCTAAACTTTCTACTTTATATAAATCTTTTGGGTTTGTATTAGGCTTTTCTATTATTTTTATATTAATGGGAGTTTCTATAACCTCCCTTGGTAAATTACTAATTATCCATAAAGATTTGTTTAGAAAAGTTGGAGGCACTCTTATTGTTATTTTTGGCATACATACCCTTGGAGTTTTTAAAATCAAATTACTTTATCGTGAGAAAAGATTTTTATATCTTGATAAGATTAAAGGCCCATTTAGCTCAGTAATAATGGGAATGGCTTTTGCTGCAGGTTGGACGCCGTGCATTGGCCCTATATTATCCTCAATACTCATCTATGCTACAAGTATGAACTCTGTAGGTAAAGGTGTTTTACTTTTGATAATGTATTCTCTTGGACTTGCTGTTCCATTTATTTTAACTGCCATGGCCATAGGAAGTTTTACTAAACAATTTAGAAAGTTTTCAAGATATCTTCCTATAATCTCTACAATAAGCGGATTATTAATGATAATAATGGGAGTTATGATTTTCATGAACAAATTAGCAATATTAAGTCAATACACAAACTTTATTAATTTTTAATTAAAGGAGAGAATAAAAATGAAAAGGTATTTAATAGTTCTTATAATTGCCATCCTTGTCGGAGGCTCTATTTACACTTTAAACAACTATAATGCATCAAATTCTAAGTCTAACTCAACTGTGGGAAGCACAAACAAAGGTAGTACCACTCAAAATAATACATCTATCCAACCTATTGAAACTAGCCCTAACGCTACTAAGACCAAAGCTATAGATTTCAAATTAAAAGATCTTAATGGTAAAGAATTGTCCCTAAGTGACTTAAAGGGTAAGAGAGTATTCCTTAATTTTTGGGCAACATGGTGTCCACCATGTAAAGCAGAAATGCCTGAAATCGAAAAATTATATCAAGAAACAAAAAATAGTAACTTAGTTATAGTGGCAGTAGAGATAGGAGAGCCTTTAAGCACGGTTAAACCTTTTATTGATAGTAACAAATATAATTTTAAAGTTCTTATAGATCCTGATCAGAGAGTTGCCGCTCAATATAATATAACATCAATTCCAACTTCATATTTCATTGATGTAGATGGAAACATCATTTCTAAAAACATTGGTGGTATGAATATTGATCAAATGAAAGCATACATTAAAACTTTAGATAAATAGTTAATAAGTAAATAAATACAATATCAATTAAATGGTAAAGGTACTGCTTTAATTTTAGGCAGTACCCTTTATTATTAAAAACGAACATATTTTAAATAATACAATATAATATAATAAATAACTTTTATTGAAAGGAGATATTTATGTGTTAATTTCCCCTTATTACATGCCTGCCATAGATACTGTTAATACAACACGAATATTAGGAGATACCCCACTTGTCTTTAATAATTATGTCACAAAGGTAATATATCCAAGCCTCAAAGTAAAATGGAGACCTAATGCGATTATACTTGTACCTTTGACTTCCTATCATTATGGATTGCTTGCATCACCATTAATACATTTCCCCATAAATGCACCAATAGTCTTCACAAATGCTAATTACCTTTCACAAGAAACTTTTAATGAAATTACCAGATTATCCCCAACTGGTGAAAATGTACCTGCAAAGATACTTTTAATTGGACCAATTGCCCCAATTATAGAAATACAATTATTAAGTGCAGGTTTGTCTACTATAAGAATTACCGGAAATGACCCTATTCAAGCTGCAGGTGAAGCAATGGAGTTTAGATATACAATGGCACCGGACTCTATGGAAGGTAATAAGAATATAATGATAGTCTCTGCTGATGATCATACTGAAAGTATACCTGCAGCATATTATTCTGCACATATGGGCGTACCTATACTGTTTACTTATAGAGATAAATTACCAGAGATTACAAAACAACAATTAATTAAGTATAATAATAAAAATATGCTTGTTATTGGAGGTAAACAGACAATTTCAGATGAAGTCTTCAATGAAATACAAGATATTGCAAAATCAAAAGTAGATAGAATCGGTGGTAGCACATGTTATGACGTTGCTGTAAACTTTTCAAAATATTATTCAAAAGAAAGCATGTTCGGTTGGAACGTCAATACTAAGGGCGGATGGTCATTTTGTTTTGGTACTCCAAATAACTGGGCTTATAATTTAGCAGCCTGCACATTTGCACACCTTGGTAAACATTCGCCACTTTTATATATCGAGCCTTTAATAATGCCTAAAGCAACAAGCAAGTATGTATTATCTGTAAAACCTGTAGAAATGCATCCACCTAAACCTCAATTTATGCATGGATTTATTCTTGGAGGTTTCAATCAAATTTCTACTAGTATGCAGATTGAACTAGAAGAGATTTTAAATATTTGAGTTTATACAACATTATTTGTTTAATGTTGTATAATCCTTATAAGATATTTATTTGCTATTGGGTTTTATCTTGATCCATAATTATTTTAATTTCTTGTTGTAATTGCGAGATGTTTTGCATTTTTGTATCTCTTAATTGAGTAAACAACTGACGTACCTCTGGATTACTAATCTCCGTCATGTATTTATTATATTGAATTTGCAATATCATTTCATCTTGCAGTAAATCCTGTAAAAACTCCATATTATTCACTTAGTATCACCCCTTTTAAACAATAGAAAACTTTGACATAGTCTGTAACAATGTTCTATGGTGATTACGTACACCTTGCTCTAGCCCTTTCAATATCTTTTGAAGCTTAGGATCTGTAATCTGCTCCGAAATGTAGGCATATTTTATAGCCATATTCTCTTCATGAAATAACATATCTTTGAAAGCATTGTTCATTATATCTTGTTCAGTAAGCATTTCTATATTTACCTCCTTATTTTTTAGTAATTACGGAATAATATACCTCACCAGATGAATCAATCATTGCTGCATAAACATCGCTTATATTTGTGATGCCTTTTTTAAGAAGTTCATTCTTTAACCACCCTTCATTATAGCCTAATTCCTTTAAATTTTCTTCAACAACCTTGCCATCATTAATAAGCAGTGTAGGAAGACCTCCACCTATAGTTTGAATATTTAAGTCTTTTGGAGTTACAGATTGAAAATCGGATTTTTTAAGAATACTTACATGACCACTGGTTTCCAAAATCGCAGATTCTACTTCACTAATGTTAGAGACATCTATGTTTCGTATATCAGATAAAAGTAGTTCTAATGGCAAGAAAGCTTTTGCCATATTAGGGCGAAGAATTTTTCCTCCTGAAATTAATGGTATTGATCTTCCCAGTACAAGCTTAGCAAAAGCTCTATTTTTTACAGCAATGTAGGATATAAGATAGTGAAGACTATATATAACTGCGACTATAACAGTAGTGTTAATAACACTTATTTTAGCCTCATATAAGGGAGCTGCGGTGATCCCCCCCATCATCCAGAAAAACACGAAATCATATCCTGCAAATTGACCCCCAGCTTTATGCGGTAAGACTTTCCCTTCAACATATAATAGAACTCCAACCGCAATAGTACGTAAAACAAATATAAATGGACTAATTTGCTGAACTGTCCCAAATACTTCTTTTAACAATTCCATTTCATACCTTCCTCACTATATATTTATGTAAATTGTTCCATCTGACTCAAGCATAGCTAAAAATACATACTTTGGGTTAGTAATACCCTTTTCCATTAATTTATCTATAAGCCACTCACGGTCTAATCCCATCAGATTAAGATTTTTTCCATCTATTTCTCCATCATAGATAAGGATTGTAGGTATTGCTACCATTTTGGACGGTAAGTTCATTTGCTTTCGTGTAAGTGGTAAAGCTTCAGGCTTTTTGATAACATTTATTTTTCCATATGGCTCCAAAATTATGGAGTCGATTTCTGATAGGTTATGAGCTCCTTTTAATCTTAATTGTCCTAAAAGATTGTCTAATGTTACGTGACAATCTAACATATTCTCTCTAAGCAATATTCCATCCTTCATAAAGAGAGTCGATTCTCTATCAATTGCATTCGGCCATATTATATCTAAATAAGATAAAAAAATATTTATAAATGCATATACAAAAATAATTACTAGGCCAGAAGTAAGGGATGATTCTGGATTTAACATTCGAATAGCAGCTAAGCTTACAATTCCAGCCGCTACCAAATAGTTATGACCTGATAAAATACCTACTTGGCGGTGACCCATTATACGAGTTGCAATAATCAATGCAATATAGAGAATAACAGCCCTTAAAGCTAAGGCAAATATTGATAAATTTTTACTTCCTTCCATAAATGAATTCCAGTCCACAGTGAATCCTCCTAAATTCTTTAATGCCAGTTTAACAGCATATTTAGTATATTTAGTATATTTTCAAAATATTTCATTCATTAATTAAAGTTCATAATTTTTACTAGACCCACCCCAGTAATAAATAGTAACAAAGTACTCCTTAATTTAAAGTAGTACTTTTTAAAGTAAAACTCTATAACCTTTACATAGAAGCAATTTTGCTACATTCATCAGCACATATGCAGCATTCTGTGGCACATTGTTTACAATGTTCATCTTTAAACATTTCACATTCTGTAGCGCATTTAGCACAAATAGTAGCACAGAGTTTGAAGTGTTCTTTTACAAATTGTGAATCTATTGCCATAATTGATGACGACATTTGGCACATTTGTGCACATTCAACAAAAATGCTTATACAGTTCTTTCTTGCATTAACATCAGCCTCATTTAAACATGCTTTAAAGCATTGGTAACAGGTTTGAGTACACCTATTACATTCATTAATACATGCTTAATTTTTAGTTTTAGTTGACATACTCATTTTATAACCTCTTCAAAATACTATTTTTATCTATATTAAGTATAATATCCAGAATACACACTATTTATACTGAAGATAGATATTGGTTATGTTAATTTATGTTCTTCATATTTTCTCCACAATTACAGTTTATAATCTAATTATAGAAAAAGTAAATATAAACTTGCACAAGGTTATTTATATGTTATGTGGGCTTTTAGGTTCTTGATATGTTGGAGGAGGCGGAATGTTTTTAATGATGGGAATTGGATTTCTAATATTTTTATTGCTAATTTTCTTAGCTTTTAGACTAATGAAAGTTAATTCACCTTCGCCCTACTCATTATCAAATAATTCAGCATTAAATATACTAAATGAAAGTTATGCTAAAGATGATATTAATGAGGACGAATATTATAAAAAGAAAATAAGTCTTTCTAAAAAGAACTAGGAACATTCTCCTAGTTTTTCTAATGCTATGTTGAATTAACTATATATTTGGTATAAACTTGATATCAATTAATAATATTGGAGTGATGACATGAATGAAAAATTGAGAATTTTAGTAGTTGACGATGAACAGAAGGTTCTAAATGTAATTGAAGCTTACTTAATCAAAGAAGGCTTTGAGGTTTTAACCTCCATGGACGGAGAAGATGCTTTAAACATATTTAAAAATGAACCAATCCATTTAATTATATTAGATTTAATGCTTCCTAAAATGTCCGGTGAGGAAGTATGCACTAAAATCAGAGCTACCTCTTCAGTGCCAATTATTATGCTTACAGCAAAAATTCAAGAAGATAATAAAATAGATGGGCTTGCTATTGGAGCCGATGATTACGTAACTAAACCATTTAGCAATCGGGAACTAGTTAGTAGAGTTAAAGCTATTATACGACGGACGTATAGAGATACTAGTCCCCTAGCTGAACTATTAATTATTAATGATGGTGATTTAGAAATAAACATTGAAAAAATGGTCATTAAAAAACAGGGTCTACCTGTTACTTTAACTTCTAATGAGTTTAAAATTTTGATTGCACTTTTAACTAATCCTGGGCAAGTATTCTCAAGAGAACAATTAGTTAATAAAGCTTTTGGTACAGATTATGATGGGTTTGACCGAACTGTGGATACTCATATTAAAAATATAAGATGTAAGATAGAGGATAATCCAAAAAAACCAAGATATATAATTTCTATATATGGAATGGGTTATAAATTTCAGGGTTAATTGCTAAATAACATAACACTTAAGAAGATAAGAGGTGGTTTTATATGAAAATGTCTTTAATGAAAAAATTATCCATAGGGTTTCTTCTTACTGCATTTGTATCTATATTAATTGCAGGCTTAGTATCAAATTATATGATTGGTAAAAAATTTAACAATTATTTAATTGATGAGCACAAAATGAAAGTAGATAAAATCGCAACTGTAATAGATGGCTTATACGATGAGCAAACAGGCATTTCAACTAATAACAAGACAGAAATATTAAGATATTCAAATGCAGAAGAACTGTATATTGAAGTAAAAAATACAATGGGGGTCATTGTTTTTACCTCAGGTAGTGCAAAAGTACAAAACAAAACAATGATGGGTTCTATGATGGGTTCAATGATGAATAATTTTTCTTCAATTAAACCAGGGCAATATACTGAAGATAGTTACCCATTAATTAAAAACAATAAAAAATTAGGAACTATAGTTTTCGGATATTATGGAACCTCTTTTTTAAATACGGGAGCACTAACCTTCAAAACAACGTTAAATCATTCTTTTTTTCTTTCTATTTTTATAGCATTAATCTTTGGATTTATAATTAGTATCTTTCTTTCAAAACAAATATCATCACCTTTGACAAAAATAACAGATACAGCCAATAGAATACGAAATGGAGATTTAAAGGCAAGATCTCGAGTTGTATCTAAAACCAAAGAAATAGATGATTTAACAATTTCTATAAACTATCTAGCGGAAACCCTGCAAAAGCAAGAGCATCTTCGGAAACGATTAACTTCTGATATGGCTCATGAGCTTAGAACCCCTCTTACAAATTTAAAATCACATATAGAGGCATTGCTAGACAAGGTTTGGCAGCCCACAGAGGATATGCTTACAAGTTTTTATGAAGAAATACAAAGATTAATAAAATTAGTTGAAGGCCTTAACAACATAGCAAAATTAGAGCAAGCAGATCTGAATTTAAATAAATCAAAATTTGACTTATCCTTAGAACTAGAAAAAATAATAACTTCTTTTAAACCCCAATATGAAAATATAGGTTCAAAAATTAACTCAAATTTGATTCCAGATGTGGAAGTATTAATGGATAAGGATAAATTAAAGCAAGTAATGTATAATTTGCTTTCAAATTCACTTAAATATTCCAAAATAAATGCAGAAGTTTTTTTAACTCTAAAGTCTGAAAATGATAGCATTGTTATAGAATTAAAGGACAACGGCATTGGGATTTCAGAAAAAGATTTACCCTTCATCTTTGAAAGATTTTACAGAAGCGATGAGTCTCGCGATAAAAACACCGGTGGTTTAGGTATAGGTCTAACCATTGTAAAAGCTATTGTTGAGGCTCACAAAGGCAGCATTAATGTTACCAGCACCTTAGGGAAAGGAAGTACCTTTTTTATTAGATTTCCTAAGCCAATATTAAAGTCCAGATAAATAGTCTATCTGGACTTTAATATTTTTTACAAACCAACCACTTAAATATTGTTAATCAAGATTTTTATTAAACATAACCGTTTTATTTTTACCATTCTTCTTTGCATGTAAAAGCGCTTTATCACATTCCTGTATTATTTCTTCAATATTTCCTCCATCAACTGGCTGCACCTACCTTAATATTCTTAACACTTCTTGCATCAGTTCTATCAATTATTGTAATTTGTTTCTTTATATTAGATTAGGTAAACAATCCTAAAAAATATCCATGGGATATTTCCTTATTTAAAGATTCTATGAATTGTATAGTAGTTAATTAACTTTTGGTAAGCATTAGGTATTAGAAATACACACTAATTTTGTTATATAATGATCAAAATAAACGACCCGTGGTAATTAAAGAAAATTATTACTTTTAAAACTCTATTTTTCTGCTATAATATAAATGTTAATAAATATTGGAGGTAAATAATGAAAAAAAGATTAGCTTTAGTAACAATTCTATTAACTCTAGCAAGTTCTCATATTGTATTTGCTGATACTGGAGTAATAAATGCAAGTTCGTTAAACATTAGGCAGAAACCTTCACTCTCATCATCAATCTTATCTTCAATACCAAATAATACGAAGATAAGTACTTTAGGAAAAAGCGGTGCGTTTTACAAAATAAATTATAAGGGAAAAACTGGATATGTGTGTAGCTCATATGTGAAAATAGTACAAGCTACTGCTGTAGCATCTGTTACACCATCTAGCACAACAAAAACTGGGGTAGGCAGTACCAAAGCATGGGGCTTAAACGTACGTAAAACAGCGGCTATAGGAAATAATACTATTGGTTCACTTAATGCAACAAATAATATAAGCTTATATGGATCGCTAAACGGCTATTACAAAATTAAATATAATAATAATTGGGCATATATTGCCAAGTCATATGTAAGTACAGCTACCCCTTCATCAGTAGCTACAATACCATTAGCGGGTATAGCATTAGTATCAAGTACAGCGTCTCAAATAAGCACTCTAATGTCGAGTGCAAATAAATTACTTGGAATACGTTATACATATGGCGGAGCAACACTTTCCACTGGTTTTGATTGCTCAGGATTTGTGCAATATATTTATAAAACTATCGGTGTTACTTTGTCTAGAACAACTTATACCCAAGTAGAGGAAGGCAGTGCTGTTAGTATAAATAATCTTAAAATAGGAGATCTACTCTTTTTTATAGACAATTCCCATGAAGGAGTGTATATTGGAAATAATAAGTTTATACAAGCACAAAAAACTGGTACAGTTGTACATATAACTGAATTAAGCGGTTATTGGAGAACATCATTTGTAACAGGAAGAAGAATACTTAATTAACATTAAAACAAAAAAATAACGAATAGTTTACTACATAATTTCATATTTCTATTGTATAACCTTTTGCTACTTTGTTTTTCTTATTTTGACAACTTAATAAAGCACACCTAAAAATTATAAGTCTCCATTTCTTTTATTAAATTAAAAGGAATGGAGGCTTATTAATATTGAGCAATTATACTGGTATGCAAAGTATGAATTATAATGTACTTTATTTCTAAATTTATGAACTATATATTTTTATTTTAAAACTACTAATATCTTCATAAAATCTACACATATATTTTGTATAATTTAAGTCACAGTCAATATTCATAGAATTAAAAACACACTCTTATTACTTATAAACTTTCAAGATAAAAATTCATTGAATATAACATTAAACATTATATTAAAAATTGTAGGAGGTAATAAGGTGAGCGTTAAAAAGGAAAGAATAAAAGTCTTCGACATGACATGTACATCATGTGAAACAAGAGTAGTAAGAGCAGTAACAAAATTAAATGGTGTTAAAAACGCTTTGGCAAGTTTCAGTAATCAATCTCTAACTATAGAATATGATACAGACTTCTGTAATATTGAAAAAATCAGAACCGCTATAAACGCAGCTGGTTATAGTACTAAGGATTCAGGTAGCTACAAAATAGCAGGTATATTTATAATCGTAGCAGCAATTATATTAATTGGGAATTCATCAGGCGGTATTGACATGACATCAAAACTCAACGGCGCTACATATTTTGTTCTATTTATTGTTGGAGTTCTTACCTCAATACATTGCGTAGGTATGTGTGGTGGAATAATGCTATCACAAAGCATAACTAAAGATAGCAAAAGTAAATTTGATTCTATAAGACCTGCCATTCTATACAATGCAGGAAGAGTTCTATCATACACTGTAATTGGTGGAATAGTCGGTGCTCTAGGTTCAGTACTTTCACTATCAATATCTGCAAAGGCTGGACTTCAAATATTTGCTGGTGTCTTTATGGTAATAATGGGGCTTAATATGAGTGGCTTTAGATTATTTAGAAAATTTAATTTTAAACTCCCTTGGTCAGCTTGTTCTATTAAAAAGAAACCGAAGACTCCTTTTTTAGTTGGTGTTCTAAATGGTCTTCTACCATGTGGGCCCCTTCAAACAATGCAACTATATGCTTTAGGAACTGGAAGCGCTTTTAATGGTGCCTTGTCTATGCTGTTATTTTCTCTCGGCACAGTACCCTTAATGTTGACCTTTGGAGCATTATCTGGTCTCATTACTAAAGGCTATACAAAAACTCTTTTAAAATTCAGTGGAATACTAGTTGTCGTTTTAGGTATTGTTATGGGAACTCGCGGACTAACACTCGCTGGTATAAACGTGCCTTCTACATCGACAATTATTGCTAGTTTATCTGGTAATAAAACATTGACATCAGCTCCACCTGCTGCTAAGCCAACTATAGTAAATGGAGTTCAGATAATTAGAATGACAGCAGACGGCTTAGGATATACTCCAAATGGCCTATATGTTCAAAAAAACATGCCTGTAAAATGGATAATAAATGGCAAGGCATTAAACTCCTGTAACGGACAAATTGTTGTGCCTTCCTTAAATATTAATAAGACATTACAATCCGGTGAAAACATAATTGAATTTACACCAAAAGATAAAGATATAAGCTTCAGCTGTGGAATGGGTATGATTCGCGGAGTAATTAAAGTAGTTGATAATGTTGCCTCTGTAGATACCTCAAAACCCGATTCATCTATACCAGCTCCATCCAGTGGAATGCCTGGTTGTACCATGGGTGGCATGGGTGGAACAACTGCTGCACCTGCTACCCCTAAAAAAGCAAGTATTTATGGTACAGATTTGAGTAAAGTTGAAACCAGTAGATTAATCCAAAAAACTGTGATTTCCGGAAACAATCAGGCTCTTTCAATTAAGGGTACAGGATATGAATTTGAACCAGTAATTGTAGTTGCAGAAAAAAATGTTAATACAATTTTAAGCTTTGATTTAAATAAATTTGATAATCCAAATGGAACTTTTGAAATTGCTGCATCAGACACTGGCAACAATATAACTACTTTTAAAGGTGTAAAGGGAACTGTTAAAGTAACTACCACATTTAATGTAAGCGGCATCTATTCTATTATAAAAGATGGCAATATTGTAGGTGGTGTGGTTGTAGTAGACGATTTAAAAAATGCAGATTTAGAGAGTATTAGGAAAAATTATATAAGTGATTAATATTTATAATATAACATTTGAAGAGGCACGAAGCCTCCCAAATAAAGATTAATTTAATATTATTGTAAAATTAAATTAATAACTTTTAATAATTATTACAAAGAGGGTAGAACAAAATGTTCTACCCTCTTTTATTTTAAAAATCATTTAAAATGCTAACAAGAAAATATATATGAAAAAGCACTTACAATACAATATCTTCAGGCAGTATTTCAGGCCACTTAATTCGAGTGTTTTTTAAATCAATTAATAAAAGCTGGCACACTTACATATTAGGATTTATATTTGGTATGGGATTTGATAATGCAAATCGAATATCTATTTTAGCCACTTCTACGGGCTCTGCTAGTAGCTCCATATCTCTTGTAACAATATTAGCACTACCAATTTTATTTACAGCTGATATGAGTTTAATTGACACTACTGATGTTTTTTTATGACAACAACTTACCAATGAATTTTACAAGCTCCACTGTGCAAAATGTATTATTACTTAACCGTAACGTGTCTATCCATAGTTTCAGCATTTAAATAAAAATCGAATTTTAAATAATAAATCTACAAGAAAATCTAAATAATTTAAGATATAAATAATCCCGTACGAATTAAAATTCTACGGGGTTTGTAATATTTAATGTAACTTATTAAAGTTCCTATATTTTAATTTTAACTAGTTCTTTTCTATCGCCAATACTTCATAACCAGCGCCCTCGATTGCGGACTTAATTAATTTATCAGTAATACTACTGGTTATGTTAATAGTTGCAGCACTTTTTACAAAACTTACGTCCACATCTTTTGCACCAATATTTTTCAATACTTCACTAACACGCTCTACACAATGGAAACAATTCATACCACCCACAAATATTTTCATTCTCATTTTATTTCTCCCTTCAAAAATATCTTAAAAGCTTCCAATCTCAAACCATTATTAGAATATAAATTGGACTTAACAAACTCCGCAAAATACCTATATATTGTTTTAATTACTATATATATATTAACTAATTATTGTGAAGATATTATAAAGAAACCTAGCATTATAAAAATTTTCATGATTTTATTAATTTCAGTGTTAATCCACATATTTTCTTCACACTTGTTTTATATAATTAAATATGTTTACTTGATTAATAAATTTATATACATATCTTTTAATATACGAGGAGGATTCTTTTATGTCTAATAACAAAAACAAATTACTAAGGGAAAAAATTATATTAGCTAAAGAGAAACTAGAGCAAATACTTTTACCTGACCATATATTAACTGATCAATCATTGAGTTTAAGTAAAGAACTTGATAAACTTATCCTAGAATATTATAAACTAGAATAAACACTTTACTAAAAATATTACCGACTGCCTGTTAATGCAATCGGTAACACTATTTAATATATTTTCTTACATTATCAAGTGTTTATCATATGTTTTACTATATACATAATCTTTATATGCTAATTTCAGGCAAAAATTATTAACTGTATCCCAAAATGTATTAAAAGAAAAAAATAGATATATAATTTGGTTTTGAAGAAATAAATACCTATATAAAGGTTACAAGTTTAAAATTTTATATCCATGCTAATAAGTCCAATAATTGAGCTAGCGAGGAATTTTGCGTAACTATGCTAATCTATACTTCAAGGAGGAAAAGCCTTTAACGGCCTTATAAACTCAGTTAAAACTATATTCAAAGAGAACATAACATGATTACAAGGTGAAAAATTACTAGATACTTCAAAAGTAGCTATAAATATTGTCAATGAAAAATATGCTTTATCTCAAGTAGTTTTGGTAATTGAATTTATTAAAGAAGGTTACACAAAAAGTCGTAAATTGCTCTAAATCTATATTAAGGTGGGATATATATGTTGAAAAATTTAATGAGAGTTCAAAAAAACAAGGAGGATCCTTCAGTAACTAACAACACCTGGCTAAAAACTACCAGTTTAGGATGGAAATCTAAAGGACTTTTAGCCTACCTTTTAAGCCTTCCAACTGATGAGAAGATATGTTCCGAAAAATTGGCCACTCACTCAACATATGGAATTAATAATACAACGTCAACCATGAAAAATATTATGGAAACTATTTGTATTCTTGCGAAAACCCCATTAGAGCTCACATCATATATAATGCAGAAAGGTATTATATTAACTGGAAGTGATGCTTTATTAAAAGGGATTGATACACTTATAAACAAAGAAACACATATGCCTGTACATATATCTGAAAATCCACCTGATTGCGTCGCTATAGGAATGTGTAAAAATCTCGATACCATCGATGTTCTGAGTAAAAGAGGTAAATATGAAAAATAATAAATCTACAGTAATTATTATACTGTCAGTTATCTTTTTATGGTTAATATGGTACAGTTCAACTCGAGAAAAAATATCTTTTGTGGAGAATAATGTTGGGGTAACGATAGATTCAGTACAAGGTCTATTTTACGATAATTTTAATAAACTAAGCAATTCATTTCAATTTATAACAAACATCTCAAAAATTAAGAAAGAAGATGAAGAACTTAGAAAAACTAATAGCAAGTTACAAAACAAAGCCATCCAATATAATGCTTCAATAAAGGAGAATGAACGCTTAAGAAGCATGTTTAAGTTTTCAAATAAGAGAGACGAATTCAATTATATAGGTGCTGACATAATTGGATTAATTGGCAATAGTTATACAGATGGATTTGAGACTAATACAGGTGAAGGTAAAGGAATAAAAAAAGGAATGATAGCTATGACTGGAGAAGGATTAGTTGGTCAGGTAACCTTAGTTGGTAATAACCGGTCTATAGTACAATTATTATCAAATGAAAATATTGCAGTGGCAGCTCTTGTTGAAAGTACAAGAGATAATGGTATTGTTAAAGGAGATAAAGATAAAGATAATAAGTCTTTAGCAAAAATACAGCATATTTCTTTAGATTCCCATATAAAAAAGGATGATGTAATAGTAACATCTGGCCTCGGAGGCATATATCCAGCTGGGATTAAAATAGGAAGTGTGATAAGTGTTCATGCGGATAAATCGAGATTAATGAAAAGCGCTATAATAAAACCATATGTTGATTTAGAAAATATTGAAGAAGTTTTTATTGTGGCACCAAAGCAAAATTAGCTATATTTCAGTACATAGAATCGTGGTATAACAGAAAAAGGCTCCATAGAAGTATTGGCTATATTTGCCCACAAAAGTGTTAAAATTTAGCTAGCAGAAACTTTAAAACTACTTCTGCTTTTATAATTTTCTATTACATTTAATTCAGATTTGTATTGATTTTATCATGCATATTAATTAATTCTAATAAGAATTATATATTTCTACTAAAGTTCATTTTCACAACACATCAACAAGTTAATAATTATTAACTTTAAAATTAACCCACGATAATAAAATCGCAGGTTACTATTTAAGTCACTTTACCAACTTTATTTTTTCCGTAAACTTACTGCCTTAATCTTTAATAGCTAATTAAGCACTAGTATATCGAAAAGATTTATGAATTCATAGGCAATTTTATAATAAATTGCGTGCCTTGATTTATTGTACTTTCTACATTTATAGTACCCATATGAGCTTCAACAATTGATTTTGTTATTGTAAGTCCTATTCCTGCACCACCGGTTAATTTATTTCTTGATTTATCTATTCTATAAAACCTCTCAAATACGTATGGTAGATCCTTCTCTGATATCCCAAGGCCTGAATCCTTTACGCTTACTTTAGCATAAATACCATCTTGAAATAATTTAACTTCAACCTTTCCACCTTTCTGTGTGTATTTTAGTGCATTAGATAATAGGTTTACTATAACCTGGCTTATCTTATCCTGGTCCGCATGCAAAATAATGTCTTTGTCATAAAAAATTAATTCTATCTCTTTATTCAAGAATTCTGTTTCAAAATTAAAAACTATATTCCTAACAACTTCCCCTAATTTAAATTTAGTCTTATTTAATATAAGATTTTCACTTTCATACAGATTAAGCTTTTCCAAATCTCCTACAAGACGGTTTAATCTTAGTATTTCTTCATGACAGCATATCAGTCTATCAGTTGTTGGTTCCCATACCCCATCTATTAATGCTTCCATGTGGCTCTGCAAGGTTGCAAGTGGAGTTCTAAGTTCATGCGAAACATCCCTAGTTAGTCTTTTTCTCAATTTCTCTTGTTCATAAAGAGATTTTCCAAGGTTATTAATTGATCTAGTAAGCTTATCTATCTCTTCTATGTCAGATTTTTTTTCAATTCTTTGACTATAGTCTCCTTTAGAAATCATCTCTGCTGTATCCATTACATTTAAAATAGGTTTACTTAACCTTTTAGCCATTAAAAGTCCCACCATTAAAGCAATACACAAGGATGCTATACCTACACTTATCAGTATTTTATTAAGTGTTTTAGAATACAAAATATCATTATCATTATAATAAAATGGTCCGTAATATCCTATTTCTATAACTCCTACCTTTTTAGAGTTATTTATTATATTATAATCATCCTTTGTATATATTCCTTTCCAATTTGGGAAAAGGGTCTCCATTGTACTAGTTACATGATTTTTAACCTCTTCACATTTAATGTTATCATAAGCCTGCGCATCCCATATTGTTTTACCTGATGCATCACGTACACTAATAAAAACTCCATTCTCAATTGCATCTATGCCCACACTTTTAATTACATCAGTGTTGTGCTTTTTATTAGTAGAATACTGTTGATTTATAGCTGTAACGATTATTTGATTTTTTCTCTCATGCTCCCTAATAACATAATTTTTAAACTGCTTATTTAAAAAGAAATTAGAAAGAATACTAATAAGCACTACACAAATCATTGTTACAAATATATAAGAAAGAGAAAGTTTTTTCCTAAGGCTTTTTTTCATCTTCTTCTCCTCCAAGCCTATATCCTGTTCCATACACAGTAATTACATACTGTGGTTCTTTAGGGTTAGTTTCTATTTTTTGTCTTAAATTTTTAATATGAGTATCAATAGTCCTATTAAATCCTTCATAATTCTCTCTAAATGTAGTATTTATGAGCTCTTCTCTTGAAAATGTCTTGTGTGGATACTTTAATAATGTCATTAATATTTTATATTCAGTTATAGTTAAATTTACATTCTCACCATTTTTTCTTATTTCTTTCTTAAGAATATCTACTACAAGATCATCGTCTTTCAATGAAATTATGTTGGATAGTGGCACTATCTCTTCATTTAATCTTCTAAATATAGCAAATATTCTAGCCATAAGCACCCTTGGACTAAAAGGCTTTGTGATATAATCATCTGCACCAATATTTAAGCCTGCAACTATACTTGCCTCATCAATTTTTGCCGTAAGCATTATTATTGGTACTCTAGATTTTTTTCTTACTATTTTACAAATATCCTCCCCAGTCATATCTGGTAGCATGAGATCAAGAAGAATTAAATCTAGGTTAATTCTTTTAAAAATCTCCAGAGCCTGTTTCCCATCAAATGCTTCAAATACTTCGCATCCTTCCATTTCTAGATATGATTTTACAACACTGACTATTTTGTTTTCATCATCTACTATAAGAACTTTTTTCGCTTCCAACATGCTTTTGCTCCTATTCTTTAAAATAAATTCACTTATTTTCTTAACATATTTATTATATATTTTATAATTTATTTTAACATTTAATTGTGTAGATTTTATGTTGAACATGAACATATATAAATCAATAAAAAGCCCACTCATTGTTATTTATAAAATGGACCCAACAATGATCTATACCCAAAAAAGTAGACAAATATATGAAATGAACCGAAAGAGTAATATTATTTATGTATTACTCTTTCTCTTTTTTAATTCTTACAATTTCATGATTTTTGAATTCAGCTGGTGTTAGGTATCCTAATCTTTTCTGAATCCTTACATTATTGTAATAATGATAGTATTGCCATGTTTCTCTTACAAGGTCTTCGTTGCTCAATATACTAATGTTAGTGTTGTACAACACTTCACTCTTATAGCATCCTAAAAAACTTTCCATAGGAGAATTATCAATAGGCGTTCCTTTCCTAGACATACTCTGTATGAAGTTTTTATCTTTAAGTTCATTCTGGAACAGAACATTATTATAGAGGGTCCTTGGTCCGAATGGATAATAGTACCTTCCGGTAAGGATTTATCCAAAATATTTTTAAACGATTCTCGGATAAGTTCCCTGGTCTGATAATTTTTAACTGCAAATCCTTCTAACATTCCGGTGTGAAGGTCCTTCACTGCCGATATATATATCTTTTTTCCACCTACTTTATACTCAGTAACATCAGTTACCATCTTGTCAAATAGACAACTTGTACTGAAATTTCTAACCAAAACATTTTTTTTAGGATGTGGATCTCCAGGTTTCTTATATCTCTTTTTTATCTTGATTACAGATAAATAACAATTCTGTGACATCAAACGGTAAACCTTTTTATGGTTTATATTAAGTCCATAGTCAGCCGAAAGCGCCGCTGTCATCCTCTCAACGCCATATCTCCCATAGTGTTTGATATAAAGTTTCTCAATGAATTTAATAACTTGCGTATCCTCTTTTGATTTTTCGGAGACCACCATTCTCTTACTTAACCACTGATAATATCCTGATCTATTTATTTCAGCAACTTGAAGTAACACAGTTACGTGATATCTGCTGCTTAGTTTCTCAAAAACTCATATTTTATTTTTTTTTAATATTGTCTTGATTTACTTCAAGTAGCTTTTTAAGATATTCATTTTCAGCTTTTAATTTTATTATTTCTTCTTCAGGAGAATCATATTTTTTTTTTTTGCCGATAACAAAACCCCCTAATTTAGTCTACACTACTTTTTAGTTTCGTGTCTACTTAAGGGGGTATAGTTCAACAAAGGGTCCACTTTATTAAACAACACTGGACTTTTAAATAATTAAATTGTATTTAACCTTATTTCTTTTCATATAACATCATACTCTATGGCCTATAACTTATACCATTAGGAGTTTTACCGACCTTAATTGTTGCTGTAACTTTATTAGTATTGTTATCAATTACGCTTACTGTATTATCATACATGTTAGTTACATATACTAGCTTATTATCTGGACTAACTACAACTCCATGAGATCCCTTGCCAGTTTTTATAGTTGCTACAACTTTTTTAGTTGCAAGATCAATCTTTGATACTGTATCAGATGGACTTTTTTCAGTTCCTTGATTAGCTACAAACGCATACTTATCATCAGACTCTATATAAGTTTGAGCTGGACCCACTCCTACTGCTATTTTTTGAACTTTGTTTGTAGCGAGATCTACAATAGCTAAAGAATTCTCTGCGTTTATACTTGCAATTAAAGTCTTTCCATCACTTGTAATTCCTGTAGTTATTGGAGTCTTGCCTACTTTAATTTTTCTCAATTCTTTATTATTTGCTATATCCACAACACTTACTGTATCTTCGCCCATATTGGCTACGTAAGCAAATTTGCTATCTTTTGATATACGAAAACCATGTGGTCCTTTGCCTACAGAAATGTTATTAATTAATTTATAGGTTTTTGCATCAATAACTGATATGTTATTGTCTTGATTATTTGTAACTAATACATATTTGCTATCATTAGTGAATACTATATGTGCTGGATGCTTACCTACTTCAATTTTTTTAATTAATTTTCCTGTATCTATATTATAAAAAAATGCTGAACCATTTGTACCCATACCTCCACCTTTAGACATATCATCTTGAGACATTTTCATCCCTGCTTTATCCATTACTACTGATGTGTAGGCTACTATCTTTCCGTCTGGAGAAACCTGCACATTATGTGGTTCACCTTCATCATTTATGGTTTCTAGTACCTTATTTGTAGCTGAATCTATCTTTGTAATAGTACCTCCTTCATTCGCTGTGAAGTAATATGAGATTACCTTCTTTCCTGGTACTTGAGTAGAACTTTGCGACTGTTTCTTTTGTCCACCACTGCATCCAGCTAAAGTTAACGTTAATATGACCATGATTCCAACTGACTTTATAAATTTTCCTTTAATCATTTTTACCATCCTTTCAAATATAATTCTATCCTTATGCATATCCATAAAATATCAATTCTTAATGGATTTTATATTATAAGCTACTTAATAGTCTTTCCTATACGCTTACCAAAATATTTACTGACGTTCTATGATATTAGTATATCAATTAATAATTATATTGTCGGTAACATTTGTTACTATATTGAATCATGTATTACATCACTTAGAATGAACATCCGGAATCTTAAATAATAAAGCTTAAAATTACGTTTGCAATTTTAAGCTTTATTATTACTAATTTAATATACAATTTTTCACCTTAATATCTTTTTAATTACCTATTGGTATCATAGTAACCCTATTAATAGGGTTACTTATCAGTAACCTGAAACTGTCCCATCATTCCTTGGTCTTCATGTTCTAATATGTGACAATGATACATGAAAACTCCTTTGTGAGTGAACTTAATTATAATTCTAACCTTCTCATTAGGATTAATTAATACTGTATCTTTAAACCCTCGCCCATCCTTAGATGGTTCCTTTCCATCTCTTGATAAAATTTGAAATTGTACACCATGTATATGAAATGGATGAATCATTCCCCCCATCATATTACTAGGGTTTGTAATTTCCCAAATTTCTGTATCATTTAATTTTATTTTTTCGTCAATTCTCCCCATTTTCATTTTTTTACCATTTATGCTTACCGTATTACCCATACCCTCTAGCTGGAACCTTCTGATTTTAGAATTAGCTGTTTCATAAATTTTATTAATATCGGTTAAATGTGTTGGTATTTCAGTAGTATCTATTCCATCTTCCTTTACATTGAAGTTTAATATTCCTATACCATCGCCAAGTAAAGATAATTTGTCGCCCTTTTTATATTTCGAAAAATCTATTATTACTTCTGCTCTTTCTCCCGGCCCAAGTATTAATTTATTTAATTTTACTGGTGCCTCTAGAAAACCTCCATCGGATGCAATCTGAAAAAAAGACTCTCCATTACTTAATTTTATAGGATAAACCTTTGCATTTGCCCCATTAACAATTCTAAACCGCATTTTTATTTTCTTTACATCTAAATATGGTTTAATGGCTCCGTTTACTATCACCATGTCTCCAATAGCGCCATCCATCATGCTACTCATATTTGTGGAATAAGGCATATCTCCATTTCTATTAAATGCCCTATCCTGAATGATTAATGGTATATCATTTATACCATATTCCTTTGGAATATTTAAGCTTTCCGAAATATTATCATCAATATAAAAAAGTCCTGCTAATCCCTTATAAACCTGTTCTCCAGTTTTTCCCTGTTGGTGAGGATGATACCATAAAGTACTAGCTGGTTGGTTTATAGTAAAACTAGGATTCCATTGGCTTCCTGGCATAATAGGACTATGGGGTCCTCCATCCATTTCTCCATTAACTTCTAATCCATGCCAGTGAACAGTTGTTGGTTCACTTAATTGATTATTTACATGAATATTTACTTTTTCACCCCTTTTAACCCTTATCACTGGACCCAGAAAGTTACCGTTATATCCATAGGTCTCTGTTTTAACTCCAGGGAAAAAAGATGTAATTCCCTTCTGAACATTTAATGTAAAATCTGCAGTATTAATGTCTGAACTCTTATTCTCTAAAAGTGGTGGAATAGGGAGCTTTGTACTATTCTCTACTACCTTACTCTTTAATTCGTTGCTTGTTAAAGATTTCATATTCTCAACCATAGCACTTCCATTGCCTTTCGAGAAATAATTCAATATTGGATTAATTAAAACTATAGAACTAACTACTATGATACCTACCCCTGATATAAGCAGCCATTTATTATATTTCTTATTCATTTTTTACCTCCATCAAACCTATTGAGTTTTAACGATAATCGTTATCTTTTAATAACTATTGTATAATTATTTTATCATATAGTTATGTAGAAAATATGAAGATTAATCATCAATTAAGTTTTAGAAGGCTGTGAAATATTTGTTCATGTTTTTATATTCTTATATTTTTATAAATAATTAAAAAGCATGTCAAAAGAGATGTACTCACTACTCTTTTGATATGCTCATAAAATAACAATACTAACGAATTATTATAATATAGACTCAAGTAATTTACTGTTTTTTATGATTTGAGAGTAACTTCTTTTTATTATTATATTCCTC
>NZ_CALEVF010000242.1 GCF_937920395.1 uncultured Clostridium sp.
CATCCTTATAATAAGGGCGGCTTTGATCCAGTTAAATAAGCGCTCAGGAGGTTTTTAAATTTGAATATAAAGTTTTTAACTGAGCCACTTACTAGGTTTTTTTACATGGTAAATGGTGCAATTCATACAATTATACCAAATAATGATTTATCATATGGACTCGCAATAATTGTTTTCACAATTATTGTAAGATTAATATTGTTGCCTTTAAGTGTTAAACAACTTAGATCAACAGCTAAAATGGGTGCAATTCAACCAGAAATGAAAAAAGTTCAAACAAAATATAAAAGCGACCCACAAAAGGCTCAACAAGAAGTAATGAAACTTTATAAGGAAAATGGAGTAAACCCAATGGGTGGTTGTTTACCAATGATTGTTCAGATGCCTATTCTATTTTCTTTATATGCTGTTTTTCAACACTTAAATATGCATGGTGCTGGTTTTTTATGGATGCATGATTTAACAAAATCAGATCCAATATATATATTACCAATTTTATCTACTATTACAACATATTTTTCATCGAAACTTATGCAACCGCCGTCAACAGATGGCGCTCAATCTAAACAAACTTCAACAATGAACACTGTGATGGCTATTTTCATGGGATTCATGAGTCTTAAGTTTGCAGGTACATTAGTATTATATTGGGTAATAAATAATGTAATACAAATAATTCAAACTATATTTATAAATAAAATTGAATTAAATAAAAAAACGGATGAAGCAGTAGTAAATAAGAAATAAGTTTAACACAAGTGCCTAATTTTTACATTAAGAAAGGCGGGTGTAGCACGATATGAAGATTATTGAAATGATGGGAAAAAACGTTGACGATGCTATTAGTAAAGCACTAGAAGAATTAAAAGTAACAAGAGATAAAGTAAAAGTTGAAACATTAGATGAGGGAAGTAAAGGATTTTTAAATATCATTGGAGTAAAACCTGCTAAAATTAGAGTTACAGTTAAAAGAGATAGTTTAAAAGAAGCTGAAACATTTTTAATGGAAGTACTACAATCTATGAATATGAAAGCCGATGTTAAACTTAAAGATGAAAATAATGAAATGCATATTGATTTAATTGGACCTAATATGGGACTTTTAATAGGATATAGAGGCGAAACGTTAGATGCGCTTCAGTACCTTGTAAGTTTAGTGGTAAATAAAAATCATGATGAAGAGTATAAAAGAGTATTATTGGATACTGAAAATTATAGAGCAAAACGGGAAGAAACTTTAAAACGGCTTGCATCAAAAATTGCTTATAAGGTTAGGGTAAGCGGTAGAGTATTAAAACTTGAGCCTATGAACCCTTATGAAAGAAGAATAATACACTCATCGCTCCAAAATGATACATATATTTATACATTTAGTGAAGGTGAAGAACCTTATAGAAGAGTTGTAGTTGATTTAAAGAAAGCCTAAGGGCTTTCTTTTTAAATTTGTAAAACTAAAGAGTTTGATAAATATTTATGAAATTAGGAGGGTACATTTAATGAAAGAATTTGATACTATAGCTGCAATATCAACAAGCATAGGAGAAGGTGGTATATCCATAATTAGAGTATCTGGTGATAAGGCTATAAATATAGTGGATAGTATATTTATAGGTAAAAATAATAGAAAACTGAATGATTTTAAATCTTATACTATGAGATATGGTCATGTGATTGATAAAAATGGAATTAGACTTGACGAGGTTATTATTTCATATATGAAAGGCCCTAAAAGTTTTACAGCGGAGGATACTATTGAAATAAATTGTCATGGTGGGGTAGTTGGTACTAATAGAATATTGCAAGAGGTCATTCGCGCTGGTGCAAGAATAGCAGAACCTGGAGAATTTACTAAAAGAGCATTTTTAAATGGTAGAATTGATTTAAGTCAAGCAGAAGCAGTTATGGATATAATACGTGCAAAGACAGAACTTAGTATGAAGTCAGCACTTATGCAATCAGAAGGTTCGATTTCCAGGGAAATAAAAAACATTCGAGCTAAATTACTTAGTGTAATTGCGCATATAGAGGTTACAGTTGATTACCCAGAAGAGGATATTGAAGATGTAACTGCAAATGAAGTACGCGACGAAGTTACAGTTATAATAAGTGAGATAGAAATGTTACTTAGTACTGCAGATGAGGGTAAAATCTTAAGAGAAGGTCTAAGTACTGTTATAGTTGGAAAACCTAATGTAGGAAAATCATCACTTCTCAATGCTCTTGTAAAAGAAAAAAGAGCTATTGTCACAGATGTTCCAGGTACAACGAGAGATGCCATAGAAGAGTATATAAGTATCGAGGGCATACCTGTTAAAATAGTAGATACTGCTGGAATTCGTGAAACTGAGGATATAGTTGAAAAAATAGGAGTAGAAACATCTAAAGAAAAGATAGATGAGGCTGACTTAGTTATATTAATATTGGATTCAAGTATTAAGCTTAGTCGAGAGGATATAGAAATAATCGAATATATTAAAGAAAAAAAATACATTGTACTATTAAATAAAAGTGATTTAGGTGGTAAAATAGAGATAAGCGAATTACAAAATTTAAAAGCTAAGTATATTACTAATGTTTCAATAAAAACAGGTGTTGGTTTAGATTCAGTTAAAAGAAATATAAAGGATTTATTTTTTAATGGTGAAATTAAAACAGAAGGTGTTTTTGTTACAAATAATAGACATAAGCAGGCTTTAATACGGGCTAAGGAAAATTTGAAAGCATCATTAAATGCTTTAGAACATACTTTAGCTATTGATCTAGCTTCAATTGATATAAGAAATGCGTGGATGAATTTAGGCGAAATTACTGGCGAGGCACTAGATGAGGATATAATACATAAGATATTTGCTGAATTTTGTTTAGGAAAGTAGGGATAAATATGAAATATGATGCAGGAAATTTTGATGTTATAGTTATTGGAGCTGGGCATGCAGGTTGCGAGGCAGGCCTTGCCGCGGCAAGAATGGGGTGTAAAACTTTAATTTGTGCTATAAATTTAGAGAGCGTAGCTTTGATGCCTTGTAATCCTAATATTGGGGGAACTGCTAAGGGCCATTTAGTGAGGGAAATAGACGCACTTGGTGGTGAGATGGGAGTAAATATTGATAATACATATATACAATCAAGAATGTTAAACACATCTAAAGGACCAGCTGTGTTTTCATTAAGAGCTCAAGCAGATAAAAAAGCATATGGAATGAGAATGAAACATGTATTAGAGACTCAGGAGAATTTGCAACTCAGACAATTAGAGGTAGTATCTATAGACGTAGAAGATGGTAAAATTAAAGGTATCCTTACTAAAAATGAGGCATATTTCACGACTAAGACTATTGTTATAGCATCGGGGACATATTTAAAATCAAAGATTATAATTGGGGATCTTAGTTATAGTGAGGGACCTAGCGGATTACAGCCTGCAAATGAACTTTCTAAATCATTATGTGAACTAGGAATAAAACTAAGGCGTTTTAAAACAGGAACGCCATCTAGAGTAAACAGACGCTCAGTTGATTTTTCTAAGATGGAGGAGCAATTAGGCGATACGCAGGTAGTTCCATTTTCGTTTATTAGTGATGATATAAGCCGTAAACAGCTATCGTGTTATTTAACTTATACAAATGAAGACACACATAATATAATCAGAAAAAACATAATGAGATCACCTTTATATAATGGTTCAATTAAGAGTACTGGGCCTAGATATTGTCCATCTATTGAAGATAAAGTAATGAGATTTACTGACAAAGAAAGACACCAAATATTTATCGAGCCTGAAGGTGAAAGTACCGAGGAGATGTATGTTCAAGGTATGTCTAGTTCACTTCCTGAGGAAATACAGGTTGAAATGTTAAAAACAGTTCCAGGACTTGAAAATGTAGAAATTATGAGAACTGCTTATGCAATAGAATATGACTGCATAGACTCACTAGATTTAAAACTCTCACTAGAATTTAAAGATATTAGTGGATTATTTTCAGCAGGTCAAATAAATGGTAGCTCGGGATATGAAGAAGCGGCATCTCAAGGTATTATTGCAGGTATAAACGCAGCACTTCTTACTCAAAACAAAGAGCCGTTAATATTAAAAAGATCTGATGGTTATATAGGAGTTTTAATTGATGATTTAGTAACTAAAGGAACTAATGAACCATATAGAATGATGACCTCAAGAGCGGAGTATAGATTATTATTAAGGCAAGACAATGCGGACTTAAGGTTAACTGAAATAGGACATAGTGTTGGACTTGTGACTGAACATAGATATGATATTTTCAAAAAAAAGAAGCTGCAAATAGAAAAAGAAATCGAAAGAATTAAAAATTTACAAATTACAAATAAAAAAGAGATCGAGGAATTTTTAATCTCTTGTAATTCTACGCCTCTAAAAAAACCTATTAGTTTATATGAGCTTATAAAAAGGCCAGAACTTGACTATTATATGGTTGAAAAACTAGATGTAGATAGACCTATATTAAATAAGTATATATGTGAACAAGTTAATATTGTTTCAAAATATGAAGGTTATATCCAGAAACAATTAGACCAAATTAAGCAATTTAGAAAGTTTGAAAGTAAAAGTATATCTAAAGATATAAATTATGATAAGATAAAAGGATTGCGGATAGAGGCTATGCAAAAATTAGGTAAAGTTAAACCTGAAAGTATAGGTCAAGCTTCTAGAATATCAGGAGTATCACCTGCAGATATGTCTGTGCTAATGATATATCTTGAGCAACAAAAAAGACTATTGAACTCAAAAATCGAAAATAACTTATAAAAATTATATAGAGGTGAAATATGGAGTACTTTGATATATTAAATGAGGCTAGTAATAATGTAGGACTTAAATTTGATCAAAAAAAATACGATCAATTTATGTTATATAAAGACCTTATAAAGGAATGGAATGAGAAAATAAATTTGACGGCTATAAAAGAGGATGAAGCAATAGTAAAAAAACATTTTATTGATTCTATGAAGGTTTTTAAGTTTGATCAGCTAAAGAATGCTAAAAGTGTTATAGATATAGGGACTGGAGGAGGTTTTCCGGGTATTCCTATGAAAATAATAAAACCTGAAGTTAATATAGTCCTACTAGATTCACTGAATAAGAGAATTATTTTTCTGAATGAAGTAATTAATCGACTTAATTTGAAAAATATTAAAGCTATTCATGGTAGGGCAGAAGATTTTGCAAGGGAAAAACAATATAGAGAAAAATTTGATATTGCAGTATCAAGAGCTGTTGCTAATTTAACTGTTTTAAGTGAATATTGTATACCATATGTAAAGGTTGGAGGGTATTTTGTAGCAATGAAAGGTCCTGCAGTTGAAGATGAAATTAAGTTGTCAAAGAATGCAATTAGGATGCTTGGTGGACAAATAGAGCATATAGAAAAGGTGCAAATTGAGGGTAGTGATTTAAATCATAATTTAGTAATAATAAAAAAGATTTCACAAACTCATAAAGAATATCCTAGAAAAGCAGGTATGGTTACCAAGGCACCTTTAGTTTAGAAGTCATCTACTGACGAAAATCACTGAAAGTGGTTACTACAGCACTAAAAAAGATGATTATAGTACTGAAAGTGACAATTAATGGTATAATTTGTCGTACGAAAGAATAATAAAAAAGAAGGAAATAACATAATAAAAGAGAATTGTTAATATAAGGTAAAAATTGAAAAAGGGAAAATTGAGGGATGGTATATTATGCAGGATAATGTAAATCACGTATCTATAGAATTAATTTCTCCAAATGTTTATCAACCTAGAAAGCACTTTAATGAAGAAACTATTGAGGAACTGTCTCAGTCAATAAAAGCTTACGGAATAATTCAGCCACTAACAGTTAGAAAAAGTGGTGAAAACAGATATGAATTGGTTGCGGGTGAAAGAAGATTAAGAGCAGCAAAAAAAATAGGCCTTGAAGAAGTTCCAGTAATTATTATAGATATAACAGATAAAGAGTCTGCGGCTATTGCGTTACTCGAAAATTTACAAAGAGAAGATTTAAATTTCTTCGAAGAGGCTACAGCATATTATAATCTTATTCAAGACCATGCTTATACACAAGAACGGTTAGCCCAAATGATAGGTAAGAAACAATCAACAATTGCAAATAAATTAAGATTACTTAAATTGGATAAGGAAATAACTAATATTTTAGTGGAAAATAAACTTACAGAGAGACATGCTAGAGCGCTTCTTCGATTACCTAATATAAATATTCAAAAGAAAGTATTAAAAATAGTAGTTAGTAAATCACTTAATGTTAAAAATACAGAAGAACTTATTGAAAAAGAATTACTTAAGTTATGCAGAACTGAAGTGGCAGCAGATGGAAAGAAAAAGATAAAAGGAATTTTTGCGCCTAGAGTTTATATAAATACTATAAAGCAAGTTTTTGATAAATATGGAATAAATGCGCAATATAAATCTAAAGAATTAGAAGATAGTATAGAGGTAACAATTAGGATTCCCAAAAAATGACTTCCAAAACAGGATGTTTCACGTGAAACATCCTGCTTTTTTATTTTTTTTGAAATATTGCAAAAAATACTATTAATATATTTAACATAAATATATAATGAATTATATAGTACAATAAATATGTTTATATATGTATACATATATAAACATATACA
>NZ_CALEVF010000243.1 GCF_937920395.1 uncultured Clostridium sp.
AAAAGAGCCATCTCGCAATAGAAATTACTTTCTATTTTGAGACGGCCCCTTCTTTCGACGATATATGATTATGACTTAATTCTCTTTTTCAAACACTAAATCATATTGTTTAATTCTACCATGTCCATCAAAATCATTTCCAATAGCAGTAATGAATTTCCAGCCTTCTTGGCTATATTTATTAATTAACTCTCTATGGTCAGCATCTCCAAACACGCCTTGTGCCTTTGCTACAACATATATATAATTATAAATTTTAATCAAGTCCCTTCGCATTAGTTATTTATATACCGAGTATGACATTAAATGTTTATTCAATTATACAATATTGCCTTATCTAAGAGTTAAAAAAATAATGATAATATGAATGGAAAAACGTCAAAAGTTCGTGTTATATCAAGTTAAAGTTTGTTTATTTTGCATCAAAGTCATAGAAGCTAGTCATATAGCCAAAGTTCGCCTTTCGGATATAAAACGAACTTTTATTTAAAGTCATTTTTATAAAATAAAATTTAAAATGTTTATTGTAAATCTTAGCCCTATATATAACCTAAGATTATTGTTAAAATACCTCCTAAAATACCTATTACCAGTGGAGCTATATCTGAATTCATAATAATTAACCGCCTTCTAAACTTGTACCCAATAAAAATAATCTTCTCAATTTTCTACAACTGACGTGAAATAATAAAATTTTTAGTTTTTATATTGACAATAGTATACATATAGTATATATTATGAAGTACACTTCATATGAAGCGTACTTCATAATATAAAAGCAGGTGTATAGTTTTGAAAAATAAAATTAAAGAATTACGAACAAAAAAAAATATGACACAGCAACAATTGGCTGACTTGGTTTTCGTTTCAAATAGAACTATTATATCTCTTGAAAAAGAGCAGTATAATCCATCTATTATGTTGGCATATAAAATTACACTTGTTTTTAACACTACCATAGAAAAATTATATGACTTGGAGGGTAATTTAAAAAATGAAAAAGAAGATATATAATAAAAAAGGTTTTTGGAGTGGTGTTTCTCTTCTTTTCTTAGCAGTTTGCTATACAATACTATTGTTAAATAAGTGGGATAATGTAAATTCAATGAAAAATGGTAAGAGTATTTTATTCGCTATTATTTGTACGTTTACTGGTATTGTACAAATATATAGGGGATTAGATAGTAAGTGTACCAAAGAAGATGATCAGGATGATGATGAAAGAAAAAAATTAGTTATTCTCAAAACTGAAAGTAGTGCTTATAAGGCTACAATGAATGTTAGTATGGTCCTAACTATATTATTAGTAATTGCCATAGGAGTTACGAAAGATAATGACTTATTGGGAATTTTAGTTGGAGTGGGTATTATGCCGGGTATTATGGTTATTTCATATATATTTGCTAGTTTTTATCATAATAAACGCAATTAAATTTACCATAATAAATTAGATACTTTTAAAATATTAATATAAACAAATGTACGATTTAACTTAAACCCTTACATTTGTAAAAATAGCATAAGGCATTATATATAAACAATTATAGTGGATTTAATTAAAGCCCTTTAAAATCAGTTCCCAATAGATTGTGTAAACGCATTTAATATGGGCGTAAGATTTGTTAAACACACTATATTAAAATAAGGATGGGAAAAGACAAATGACGTGAAAATATGACTTCCACGACATTTGTTTAGATTATAGACCATTATTATTCTTATGTATGTAACTAACTGCTTTAATTTAAGATTATTTTCCTTGTAAATCAGTTTATTTGTTATCACTTTTAATTTAGAATTTTCATCATTTTATTAGTAATATCAACATCATTGTTATTATATAATCTTAAGTTATTCGCATCAGGATATACAATTTGTGTTTTACTTGGTACTGCACAATAAACCAAAAAATATGTCTTCTTTGGGATATTAATTCTATACTCCTTGTTATCCACCGATACTTTTGCATATACAATTTTCATATCAGGATTTTTACCTTTCAGAATAAGATATTTACCCTTGTTTGTTTTATATATTTCAGGTATAAAAAAATTACTGCCACTTCCTGTAGTCTCAATTTTGTATTTATTATTAAGACCTTTAGTTAGTTCAGCATTCCCTAAAGTATTATCAATAATATATAAAATATACTTCTTATTATCAAGATTTAATTCCTCCTTAATATCAATAGTTTTATATATTATTGAGGGTCTATTACTGAATTGTAGTATATTATTCTTTAATTGTGTTTTGTTATCGGTAAGTGTATACACCATTGAATATGAAAATACTATGCAAATAATTATGAATAAACATAACAATAGTATAAGATTCTTTTTTTTCATATAAAATTTTCCCCTTTTAGATCATCATAAATTACGATTATGACATAAACATATGGTTAATTATACTATTATTACGTCAAATTCTATATAAAAAAATAAAAGTATTTTATTATATAGAAGATAAAAAAGCACGTTATATATTTAGGATCAAAAAAGCATAACGTCGTGAAAAATTAACTTCACGACATTGTTTATGTTCCTCTATATAGCATATACCCCATTCATGCTTTTAACATATGCAATAAGGCTCTATTTAACTGCATAAAAGACGTCTAATTGAGAATATACACTCCATTTATGCACTATTTTCCGCTTTACTCATTCTCTAAACTCTATACTATTTTAATAATAATTAACATAGTATAAGAATGATTTGACACATAGTCTATAAAAAGAATACTCATAACTAGTAGTTAATCGTAAAATTCAAACAATTCTTCAACTGTTATATGAAACACCTTTGCTATATCCATTGCCAATTTTAAAGAAGGGTTATATTTACCATTTTCCAGTTTCCCAATTGTTTCACGCCTTACCTCTACTAAATTTGCCAATTCTTCTTGTTTCATATTGTGTTTTGCACGATATTCTTTGATTTTTGTTTTTAATTTCATATCTATTCTAATGACCTCTTTTCTTTATGACCATAAAATATTAGAGTAAAAACAAATATTAAAATACTAATGACGAAATTAAGAGTAAATGCAGCAAAACTATAACTCAACATTTTACTATTTGGTGTAGTGAAATGATAAAAGTTAGTAATTAGAGTGCAAACTATCAAAATTACAGTGTTAATAATCATGTTTGATATAAACGCATTTAATGCTGCTTTCTTAATATTTTCCTTAAATAATTCATCAGGAACAACTTCAGCATAGGTAAAGAAAAAGAAAAATACTAGAAATGTACTAATTGCAAAATTACCCACCCAAAGTCCTAAAATTCCTATAAATCCAATACATCCTAAATATCCCATTTTGTTTTTCATAAACAATTCCCCCTATACATGTGATATAATTATCACTTCATGTTACAAATATATCTCACTAATATGATTTTGTCAATAACCATAAATTATAAAAATAATAAATATTTTACAAAATAAGAAATTGCCTTTAGATTTACTAAGAGGATTATTCCGATTTTCAAATTAAACAATTATGTCAGACTGTTTTACAAATTAGAATTAACTTATATGCTTAATTCTACTATATATAACATATCTTCCATATGAGAATTTTACAGCTCTAAGCGATAACAACCATACAATATAACGAAAATTATATTTAACCGAAATGGAAAAGTTATTTGTGATCCAGATTACTTTTGTGACATTAAAGAATACCAACACAAAAGATAAAGTTTTTGTGCTGGTATTCTCTGTGAGTGATTATTTAGCCATTTTAATAATAAATATCTTATGGCTGTTTTTGCACGAATCGTTGCAATACCCTGTAAAGGAACGCGTACGGCTACATTTTTTTTTGTCAGTTGAAGCATTATGGATTTTAAAACTAAACTTCTGCTCAAATTGTGTTAAACATAAACAACTTAAAAAACAATTGGTGATACAGCATTTTGAAGAACTGCTACCACGCTCCAAGCTGCAATTTTGCATGTTTTCGAATAAATATTGAGGACTGCTTGCACTTCTTCCCCTTGAATTTCAATTTTGTATTCATCGCCTATAAAATCGGGAACTACATCGATATTAAAAGTTGTCTTCTCAGGGCCAGCACTGGCAAGAGCCGTAGCAACTGCCACATTAAATTGGAATGGTAACATTTCAATAGCCTCTTTGGTAGTTCCGGTAAACACTTGCTCTGGCTCTGTAATATTCATTAAGTCTTCTTTATAGAGCGGAGTATGATACAACGAAAGCGGTGATTTTTTAGATGTCATCGTTGCCTTGATGGGGCCCATTAAGGCTGTCGCGCGAAGAACGTCAAAACCTCCAACTGCGCCACTGGCGATATATACCTTTTTATGATTCTGTGCTGCAGTTTTTTTTACTCCTTCATATAAGGATGCATCTGCAAACGCTCCAATGGATAGTACCACCAAGTTGGAGCCACTCCTTAGTATAGTTTCGCTATAATCGCTCACCGCTTGTGGTGAGGCAGCCTCTGCTGTAAAATCTGGCTTTAGAGCCATCAGCTCTTGGATATTGACACAAGCCTTACAGTTATGACGTTTAGCAAAATCCTGTGTCCTCTCAGGATTTCTTCCCATCACGCCAATAAGTTCATATTCTGGAAGATAATTGTTTTCTAAGGCATTGGCAACAATCTCATTTAAATATCCAGCACCCATTAATGCTAATCTTATTTTTTTCATAATTTTAAATTCCCCTTTTAAATTGATTTATTTAATTATATTATCTATTCCATTATCATGCATTTTCTTATACCTCCAAATTGTTTGAGTTTGAGTATATATTGTCATAATAATGAATTATTAAAGTCACCATAATTGTTAAATAATCAATTAATTAAATTTTCTAATTGAAGAAATAAATAAAGGTATTATGCTTAAAACAATTAAGAAAATTGCTTCATACAATAAAGTTAGAACACCTCCAATGCTTTGTGATAACCAACCAGTTATGAGGTACCCAAGTGGTAAAAGAATATATGAACCCATCATATCAAGACTTGCAACTTTACCAAAAGAATCAATAGGAATAAGTTCTTGTAAACTTCCTTCCCATATTAGAGAAAAAAGCATTATAATTGCGCCGCTTATAACCATTACAAAAATAAGATATGGAAACCACTTAATAAAAGCTATACCGCTTAAAGCAATGCCAACAAAAACAAAACTAGAATAAACCATAAGTCCTCTATGTTTCCACTTTTGGCGTAGACTAAAAACAAATGCTGTAACTAGTGAACCTACTCCACTAGCGGTTATTAAAATACCGTATGTATACGGAGGCATTTTAAAATGAATTTTAATTAGCCATGGTAATAAAATGGAGAAAATACTGGACGTTACAATATTAATAAATGCAAAAACTAATATTGTTACCCATAGCCATGTTTGCTTTTTAATTTGCTTTACTCCACCAATTAATTCATTTCTTAAAAATAGAAGTCTATGTTTATTATCAACAGGCTTTTGAACAGGTTTTTCAATTTTAAGGAAAACAAGGCTTACAACCGAAATAAAAAATGTTGCTGCATCAATTCCAAAACCAATGCTTATTGATGTAAAGCTTATAATTAAAGCGCCTAGTGAAGGTCCAACTAATTTTGCGAATTGTTCACTTATCTGCGTTAATGAATTAGCTGCATTCCTTATTTCTCTTGTAAATATTTCTGCTCTGGTTGCAGAATAGGCAGGCTGAAAGATAGCCGTCATTGTACCTGAGATTACTGCATAAATGTATATTATAGATATATTTACGCTGTTTGCTATAGAAAATATAGATAACAGACTAAGTGTAATTAACCTTACTATGTCTGGTATAATCATTAATTTTTTTCTGGATATACGGTCTGCTAAAATACCAGTAAACGGAGTTAAAACAATCTGAGGTATCATAATTAAAGTCATTACGAATCCCATGGTTAATGCAGAACCACTAATTGAATATACAATTAGTGGCAACATAACAAGCATTATGCAATCACCGAGGCGTGAAAATGATTGCCCTACCCATAGTGCCTTAAAAGAAACTGATTTGAATGGGCTAGCTAAATCCTTTAACATGTTTAAACACCACCTATATAATTAATACTAAAATAGTAAAATATTATATATTATAACTAATAAATACTAATATAGCAAATAAGATAAGTTTCATGAAAGTTTATTTAACTAAAGCGCTAATAAATTGATTAATCTATAGCTTATTAATGATACTTGCTAAATATCCCGCTCCGAAGCCATTGTCTATATTAACAACGCTGACGCCACTAGAGCAACTATTTAACATACTAAGCAGTGCAGCAAGCCCTTTAAAGCTAGCTCCATATCCTACACTTGTTGGAACAGCTATGACTGGTTTATCAACCAGTCCTCCAACAACACTTGTTAGAGCCCCTTCCATCCCTGCCACAGTAATAATTACCTTAGCGCGCCTTATAACGTCTAAGTTATCAAAAAGCCTATGAATGCCTGCTACACCTACATCATAAACCCTTTCAACTCTATTCCCAAAAATTTCAGCAGTAACTGCCGCTTCTTCTGCGACGGGTATATCAGATGTTCCTCCTGTTACTAGTGCAATGTATGTACTCAAAGGTTCAACCTCCTTCCTTTTTATTACAATAGTTCTTGCAAGTTCATTATACACAGCATCACCACATATTTCTTTAACACCTTCATACATAAGCTTAGTTGCCCTTGTACCAAGAATGTTGACATCCTTTGTAAGCATTAGACTAACTATTCCTTTTATCTGTTTAACGGTTTTACCTTCACAATATATAACCTCTGGATACCCAACTCTAAGTTCTCTATGATTATCTATTTTTGCAAACCCTAAATCTGAATAAGACAAATCTTTTAACTTAGTCATACCATCTTCAATAGATATATCACCATTTTTTATGCACTTAAGAAAGTTTTTCATCTCTTTTGAATTCATATATTACCCACCTTTTTTAATTTAAAATCCCCTCATTTTATCCTTTAGTATACTTTTATATTTCACTTCTTAATTTCTCGTATACTTCGCTTATAGATTTCCCAGTACTTTTAGCTATTCTCTTACATTCTTCATATTCAAATTTACTTTTTATCTTTTCGCCTTTATAGTAAGCCTCTTTTACGGTAACTTCACCAAAACTAGTATTTACTTTAATAAACTTTCTTTTTAGTTTCGTTTTATCTACTTTAAAACTTCTTACTCCAAGGGTAGTAGTTTCTCTAAACAATATTTCCTTCATCCTGATAGCTTTATCTTTCTCACATAAAATACTTATTTTTACGCTTGGTCTCCCCTTTTTCATTATAATTGGAGTTATATATGCATCCAAAGCGCCCTCATTGAAAAACTGGTCAATAATATACTCATATAACTCAGGATTCATATCATCTATATTACATTCAATAATTTGCTCAACAGTTTCATCCTCATTATTATAATATTTCGTACTAATTGTTTGTTTATCTGCTTCTTCTACTAACATGACTCTTAATACATTAGGTATATCAGTATCTCTGTTACCTATGCCATAACCGATTTTATTTATAATAAAATTATTATTATCTTTAAATTTGTTAACATTAGCTGCAAGAATTGCAGCTCCAGTAGGTGTTGTCGTCTCAAAAGGTACTGCTCCAAGTTTCACTTGAATTCCTTTCAAAATTTCAACTGTTGCGGGAGCTGGCACTGGTATAAGACCATGTGCACATTTAACAAACCCGCCACCAAGTTCAACTGCGGAACTCATTATCTTATCAACATTTAAATAAGTTAAGCAAATAGCAGCCCCAACTATATCCACAATAGAATCTACCGCTCCAACTTCATGAAAATGAATTTCATACAAAGGCTTTCCATGAACCTTTGCCTCTGCAAGCGCAACCCTCATAAATATTTTCATGCTTAATTCTTTGACCTTAGAACTTAACTCACTTGAACTTATAATTTTCTCTATATCATTAAGGTTTCTTTGTTCCTTATGAATATGTTCAATACCAGTATGCACATGCATATGTTTATCTTCATTCTCATTATGGAGATGCTCATGATGGTACTCTTTAATATGTAACTCACTAACATCAAAATGAGAATGTTCATGATCATCCCCCTCAGCATGATCATGCTCATCTCCAATATGATTATGCTCACTTCCAGAATGATCATGCTCTTGTAAAATTACGTCTACTTTGGTACCCTCTATACCTTTTCTAATATCCCTTGATACTTTTATTTCATATCCATTTAAATTAAGCTTACTTAACTCACTTATTAAATATTTTTCATCTATACCTAAATCAAGTAGTGCTCCTAAATTCATATCCCCACTAATACCAGAAAAACAGTCATAATAAAGTATTTTCATTTTAACCCACTCCATTTCTTTTGTATTTATTACATTGTACCAAATAAATAAATAATATAGGATGAATTTTTCTTTAAAATAAAATAAAAAGAAGAAAATCGTATATTACAATTTTCTCCTCATACATTAACTATGTTACCTTTTGATTTTGTAACATACAGCTTTGTTTTTCAACTTCCATATAAATTTTTTCGACATTTTCACCAAAACGCTTAGAAGATAATGGTTCTATTCCATCATAAGCATTTTTCACCATTGAATCATGTTCCTCTTTATCAATTAGAACTTCAGATAATATTTTAGCTAAGTCCTCATCTTTATAAAATACTCTTCCATTAATTCTATCTTTAATTATACCATCCAGGTTTTTATCGTATTTAGCTACAACAGGAATTTGTGCTGCCATAGCTTCTGCAAAAGTTAATCCTTGTGTCTCAGTAAGAGATGCTCCTACAAACACATCGCCCATTTGATAATACTTTCCAATTTCTGACCAAGGCTTCTCACCAGCAAATACTACAGATTTCTCAATACCTAAATGCTTAACTAACGTTTCTAAATTCTCACGCTCAGGTCCATCGCCAACAAGAAGTAATTTACAATTTGGTATTTTACGAATTAGTTCCGTCATACTATTTATAATTACATCTATGCTTTTTTCCTTAGCTATACGCCCAATATATAATACAACTGGCTGTGTTTCATTTATTCCAAAAGATTTTTTTTCATCATTAATAAGCTTTTCATCAAAGTTACTTTTTCTGAAGGGCTCAATATTAACTCCTGTAGGTATTACATCTATATGCCTTCTTAACCCATACTCATGCAATGCATCTTTCACCTTTTGAGTAGGTACTATTATTGCACTACAATCTCTACAATATAGTTTACTTACCTTTTTCGCGAATTGTGATGCTGGCTTAAGCATTATACCACTAGATACATAATGGATATAATCTTCATACATTGTATGATAAGTGTGAACTACAGGAATATCTAATCTTTTAGCAACTATCCTCCCAAAGATACCTATGCTAAATTCTGTTTGTGTATGTATTATATCTAAATCTAGTTTTTTTATCTTATTCATAATTTTATGTGAATATATTATTCCCACCCTTTGAGAAGGTAAAAGGAAAAATGGTAAACTAGGTAATCTTATTATACCTTCCTGCTCCTCTACATCCGGGTGTGTAACTGTAATAATAGTTACTCTATGACCAAGTCTAATTAATTCATTTCTTAATATCATAGTAGAAGTAACCACTCCACTTACTTGCGGATAATAAGCATCAGTAAAAATTCCAATATTCATAATCATTCCCCTTTAATTACTATAATTTTCTTATGAAAATTCTTTCATTTAATAAGCATTAATTTTCTTGCTTATTCATTCATAAATGCAGAAAAATCAAAGATTAACAGGAGTAAAGGTAATTAATTTCCATAATAGTATAGTAATAATCATATTAATACATGTAAACAAAAAAATAAAAATCATTTATTAATTTACCTATTCTTTTTCGACCATATCTTTTTATAAAAACTTTTCCACATACCAAGCACACTATCTCTAGAATAAAAATTGTGCCCGCGAATTGCCTTTTGTTTAGCTTGCTCATAATATTCCGAATCATTTTTTAATTTTTGTATCGTCTTCATGAAACCTTCATTATCATGCTCTTTTAAGTAATAGTCAAATAATATATCTTCATAAAGCTCCAAATCTCTTAAAAGCACTGGAGTAGATGTATTCATTGCTTCAAGTATTGACATAGGAAAAAGCTCGTTATATGATGGCATAAACAAAACATCCGACACATTATATATATCATTCATCAAATCTCTATCAACTATTCCTGTAAATAAAATATTTTTAGGTGCAGTCTCCATTTGACTTTTTAATTCCTTATATCCATCGGTAATACCTCCAAAAGAAAATCCACCTGCCCAAACAAATTGTACATCCGGCATTTTTCTTGCAATATCAATAAAATCAATAACACCTTTTCTGGTTTGTATTTGACCAACTCCAAGCACAACAAACGAATCTCTCGCAATCTTTAATTCTTTCTTCGCTATATATTTCTTTTCAGTTGAAAGCTTGTAAAATTTTTCAGTTGAAACAAAGTTAGGTATATACGTAATTTTCTTTCTATCAATATTGTAAGCCTCAAGTCTTGGTATAAAATTAGGATTTACTGTAACTAAATAATCCATTTTTCTATAAAAACTTATAATATATTTATAAAAAATCTTTTTTATTATATTAGGTAATTTAATGCTACCCTCAATAGTTTCAGGTAGAAAATGCACATAACCAACTGTTACACCTTTTCTTTTAGCAAAATATATACTTAGATAATGCTTAAAGTCAATAGTATGATAATGCATTATATCTGTTCTTTCTTTTTTATTTACCACAACTTTATATTCTTTATCTAATCCATTTCGGACTAAATCCACTTGTTCGAGATAAGCTGACCCTACCCCTTGGCCTTTTACTTTGTCTGCTGATGACAGCATATTTATAGTAGGCATAATAGTCACTCCCATCTAATTAACCTTGTTCTTATATTATTGTACTCTATTTTTATTAAATATTGATTAATATTACCTTAAAAATTCCTTAAATTTTTTAAATATGCTAAAATACCTATTACTGACCTAAAAGACCACTAACATATGCTAACATGTTAATGGTCTTTTTACCTTGCCCATAATCACCATATTTATACTTCTATAAATTGTTTATATATTTCTGGCTTATTCTTTGTTTTATTTTGTTTATATCCATCGCAAGCGATGATTAAAAGTATTATGCCTATAAATAAAAACATTGCATGAATTCCTATGGCATACCTTCCATCTATTAATGAAAAAAATGAAGAAAATGAAAGAGCAAGAATGTTATTTATAAAATGTGCAAATATACTTAAATAAATTGACTTCGAACTTAAATATATAAATCCAAGAACTAATCCCAATAAAAAAGCATTTACACCTTGAGGAATATTCATATGAACTATTCCAAATAGTAATGCAGATATAACAATAGCTATAGCTGGATTTATTTTTTTAGACATTCCTTTTAATAAAATTCCTCTAAAAATAATTTCTTCATATATAGGTGCTATAATTATAACACTTATTATTAATATAATAGGTGATACAGTAATTTCATCGAACGCCTCATTTATAAAACTTGGCATAGATATACCGCTTACCCAAAATATTAAACTATTATCAAATATAAGTCTAAATGCTACAATCATAAGTGCAACATAAAAAAATTTCATCCCATTTAAATAAGGTTTATGATTTTTCTCATTTGATCTATTACTCAGCAATTTAACTAAAACGATAATAACATAATATTTTACCAATACTCCAAAAATAAAAATTACATAAGGTAATATTTTTTCAAATCTCCCAGAGAATAAATTTGTAATCTCTACAGGCACCTGTCCAAATCCCTCTAGTAAAATTGATAGAAACATCACAAACAGAGCTTTAATAATACCCATTTTTTTAATATTGATTGTTCCATTTTCTATGTTTTCTAAAAATTTCATTTAATCACGCTCTCTATTTTTTTGTAATTTTCAATAACTTCAATAGGGCCCTTTTCTATTACTCCAATTAATATTATTACATATATAACAATATTCTTTATACTTTATGCTTTATGATAATGCTATATATCTTTATCTTAATTAATATATTTTTTTCATTTTACGTATATAATTTACCTTTTTCTATTTATTTAATATTATATTTACTTATACTCCACATTATAACTTTTGATTCTCCTAACTAATGTAAACCTCACCATCCTTTCTTCTATTGTAATATAAAGTGTACCATATATTTTATAAAATGATGTTAACTCAATAAAAATTTTACTATAAATACTACTATTATCTATTTATTTTTCACCAAAACAAAAAATCCATGTTTCTATATATCATAATTTACAATATATAAAAACATGGATCAATGTTAAATTATTTATTTACCTATAAATTCTTGAGTCCAATAAATAGCTCCACTTTTATCTTTTGCTATTCCAACTCCAATATCAGTAAAATCTTTACTTAAAATATTAGCTTTGTGTCCTGGCGAGTTCATCCACCCAGTCATTACTGATGATGCTGTTGGTTGACCCATTGCAATGTTTTCACCAGCTGCTGTATATGTAATACCGAATTGTTTCATCATGTCAAAAGGCGAACCATAAGTTGGTGATGTATGATCAAAATAATTATTAGTTACCATATCTCCAGATTTTGTTCTAGCTACATTTGAAAGCTGTGAATTATCCTTTAAAGCAGCTAGTCCAACTTTTGCTCTTTCCTGATTAACTAGTGTTACTACTTCTTTTTCCATTTTACTATTATCAGTTGTAGTTGATGCTACTTTCGCTGTTGTTGCTTTTGTAGCAGTCGTCTTTGCAGGTACTGTCTTCGTAGGAACTGCCTTTGCAGGAGTTACTTTTGAAGGTGCTACTTTTGCTGGTGTTACTTTTGTAGGTGCTGCTTTGGCAGGAACTACTTTGGTAGGTGTTGTTTTAGTAGGAGTAACCTTTGTAGGTACTACCTTTATAGGAGTCGCTTTACAAAGAGTCGCTACCTGATCCTTAACTGACGCATAATTTGGAATCGCTATTCCATATTTAGCACATATAGCTTGTAAATTATTTCCTGTTATAACTGTGTTATTAAGAGTACTACAATCTTGTGCATACACTGCTGAACTTATTCCAGTTGTTGCTAAAATACCCAAAGTTAATATTAATGCTCTTAAAGATTTCTTCATCTTTTGTACCTCACCTTCTAATTTTAATATACAAAGTATGTTTTTTCTTTGTCCCCCTATACTAACATCTAAATGATGTTAGTAGTTTATTTATTGGTGGTAATTTTGTAATATTATGTTTTATTTAGGTATAATTACAGTTAATTTGTTGTTTATTTTAAATGTTTTTTAATAAAATCATCATAATAATTCTATTAACGTCACCAACAATAGAAGTGCTCTTATTTGCAAGTTTTTTTATTTCTTTAGCCACTACAGCAAAACCCTTACCTTCTTGCCCCGCCCTAGCTGCTTCAATAGCTGCATTTAAGGATAAAAGGTTAGTTTGATTAGAAATTTCAGTTATGCTAGCTAAAAGGTTATTTATTTCACATATGTTTTCTTCTAATATCTAAAAACTATGTGAAACCATATCCATAGAGTTTTGCACATTCATTAAACTTTATTTTATATATTAATAGTGCGATTATTTCTACAGGTAAGCCATTGTAAATAGTGGATTTAACTTCTACTCTATACAACATACAACTAATGTATTAAATTTTGTTATCAACGCAAATAAGCATTTATAATTTAATATAAATGCTTATTTGTTCAATTTAAAATAAAGTGATGTTAAATTTTTTAGAATATATTCATTTCGTCCTTCATAATAGCTTCATTAACTTCATTAACTAAATCAGTACTTGATTCTTTCATCACATTTTGTTCAACATTTTGTTCAACATTTTGTTCAACATTATCTTCAATAGTAATTATATTATCAGCATTTGAAATGCCCACACTTTTCACTGGTTTTTCTAAATTATTTTCATCCATAAGTTATCCTCCTTTTCAATATACAAATTACACTGTATTTATTCAATGCATTAATTAGTGTATCCATTTATTTAAAATAATAATATTAATATGAATGAAAAATAATATAAGATATTTAAGAAAATAACTTGAATTTAGACAGGAGGATCTAGCGACTTCGCTTGGAGTTACAATGCAGACTATAAAGGCAATTGAAAATGAAAAGTATAATCCCACTCTGGAATTAGCTATGAACCTTTCTAAACTATTAAACACTACTGTAGAAAGATTATTCATACTTGATAGTTAAAAACACAATGTATAAAACTATCATCTTATACATTGTGTTTTTCATTACTATTTCAAATTAAGTTTTGCAAAGGCCTCAGCCATAGCAGAATTCCCAGAATTGACAGGTTCTTCTTTCTTATTCTGCTGATTTAAGAATCTGCTAACATCCTTTTTATTTAATGCACTTTTCTCTGATTCTCGACGTTTGTTAAAAGCTGATAGTTTTTCTCTATATCCGCAACCACAAACAAATATCTTATTGTCTCCATCGCCTCTAATTTCCATTTTCTTATGACAAGTAGGACAACGTGCATTGGACATTTGTGAAACTCCCTTACGATATCCACAGTCTCTATCAGGACAAACTAGCATTTTGCCTCTTTTACCGCTAACCTCAAGAAGATTCTTGCCACAGTCAGGGCATTTCACCCTTGTTGCGTTATCATGCTTATATGCTTCTGTAGAGGCCACAACGTTACCTACAAGTTTTGATGCATATCCTCTCATCTCTTTTACAAAATCCATGGAATTAGCTTTTCCTTTACCAATAAGTTGTAGTTGTTTTTCCCACTTAGCGGTAAGCTCTGGTGATTTTAAATCCTTCGGAACTAAACCTATTAACTGTATTCCTTTTGAAGTTGGGTGAATATCTTTACCCTTTCTCTCCATATAAAAAGTGTTAAATAGTTTTTCAATTACATCTGCCCTTGTTGCCGGGGTCCCAAGTCCTGATGTATTATCTAACGCTTCTCTTAAACTATCATCCTCTATATTCTTACCTGGATGCTCCATAGCTGTAAGTAGCGTAGCTTCATTATATCTAGCAGGTGGCTTAGTTTTCTCATTAACAGACCTAACTGAAGTAAGTTTGACTTCTTCCCCCTTCTTTATTGGTGGAAGTGACTGATCTTTTTCATCTCCATTACCCGAGCTACTTATTTCTTTCCATCCCTTTGATTTAACTATTTTACCTTTTGCAGAAAAGCTTTCACCCTTAACATTTATAACTAGAGTGGTTTGCTCATACTCAAAAGGTTGGCTGAGAACTTCTAAGAACCTTTTTACAACAAGATCATATATATTTTTCTCTTCTCTGTTTAAACTCGATAAATCTACATGCTGCTCTGTAGGAATTATAGCATGATGGTCTGATACCTTGCTATTATCCACTAGTCTACTTGTAGTATGTATTCTACCTTTTATTATACTTCTTGCAGCTTTCTCATATGGTCCTATGGCTATGCTCTTTAATCTATCAATAAGTGTAGGTACTATATCAGTTGTAATATGCCTTGAATCTGTTCTTGGATAAGATAATATCTTATGATTTTCATATAATCTCTGCATCTGATTAAGAGTTTGTTTTGCAGAATATCCAAATTTTCTATTTGCATCTCTTTGAAGCTCAGTTAAATCATATGCAAGTGGTGGAAGCTCCTTTTTAGATGATTTATTTAATTCAACTACTGTTCCCATTTGATTGTTTACTTTAGCAGCGACATCTTCTGCCTTTTTCTTATCAAATGTACGTGAGTCTCCATTTTTACTTGACCAATGAACTGTAAAGTCATTTACCTTTCCGTTTACTGTCCAGTAATCCTTTGGAATAAATTTCTTTATTTCATTTTCTCTTTCAACAATAAGAGCTAATGTAGGTGTTTGAACTCTTCCTGCTGATAATTGCGCATTATATTTACAAGTTAAAGCTCTTGTAACATTTAGTCCAATAAGCCAATCTGCTTGAGCTCTTGATTGCGCTGCCCAAAATAAGTTCTCATAATCTTTTCCTGGTTTAAGGTTATTAAATCCATCTCTTATAGCTTTTTCTGTTTGAGAAGATATCCAAAGCCTCTTTATAGTCTTTCTAAATCCTGCCTTCTGAATAATCCAACGCGCTACAAGTTCTCCTTCACGCCCAGAATCTGTAGCAATGACAAGTTCATCTACATCCGGTCTTTTAAGTAGTCCGTGTACAATTTTATATTGCTTTGATGTTTCCTTAATAACCACCAGTTTTAGGTCCTTTGGTAGCATAGGAAGATCTTCTATTCTCCAACTTTTATATTTTTCATCATATGCCTCTGGATCTGCAAGCGTAACAAGATGTCCTAGTGCCCATGTTACAATATATTTTGATCCCATTAAATATCCATTCCCACCTTGAGTACAATTTAAAAACTTTGCAAGTTCTTTACCAACTGATGGTTTTTCCGCTAAGACTAATGTCTTTCCCATATATAAAACTTCCTCTCATATTTCAAATAATTTAGTAATTCTCCTAGGATTAGTTGTTGCCTCTATATTTATTATAAACTACTTTATACATAATGTTCAATTGTTTGTGGTGGAGCAATAACTACCAAGGTGTTTTTTATTCCCATAAATGATATAATATTTAATATCATAATATCCACTATTAAAGACTATAATATATATTATTAAATAAGTTTAGAGGTAATTGAATGAATTATATTGTATTTGATTTAGAATTTAACCAAGGCTACAATTTTGCAAAAGGAACTAAATGTTTAATTAATCCTAAGTGTCCCTTTGAAATAATCCAAATAGGCGCTATAAAACTAAATGACCATTTTGAGACTATTGGAACTCTTGATGTAATAGTAAAACCAGAAATTTATACTACACTCAATCCCTTTGTAAAAGAACTTACCGGGATAACAATGGAGGAACTTAATAAAGGCATATCTTTTAAAAAAATGTATAAAGATTTTTTAAATTTTATTAAAGCTGATAGAAGTGTATTATGCGTATGGGGAATTGCTGATATAAAGGAATTAATTCGTAATATAGAATATTATGAATTGGACACTTTAAGTGCACCAATAGAATATATCGATATTCAATCCCATGCATCTACTGCTCTTGATTGCAAAAAAGGAATTAACATTGGGCTAGGTAATGCAGCTAAACTGCTTAGTGTACCTATAGAAAGTCAATTTCATGATGCTTTTAATGATGCTTTCTATACTACTGAAGTTTTCAAAAAAATCTATAACAGTAAAATTGAACCCAACATATACGTTCCTAAAGTTAAAAGATTAAACCGATTAGGTGTCCAAAATTATAAAATTGACCTTCATAGTTTAACTAATCAATTTGAAAAAATGTTCAAGAGAGAAATGAGTATAGATGAAAAATCTATTATTAAATTATCTTATATTATGGGTAAAACAAATCAATTTCAAATTAAAATTGACACAAAAATAAAGCAAAAAAAATAAAATCAGTATAGAATTATTTTCTATACTGATTTTTTATAATTATTAGTTTTCTGTTTCTTCACTTACTTCATTTTCCACATTAGGATTTTTATTTTCTAAATTAGCTTTTCTATTATCCAATGTATTGAGATTTATAGGATGAGTAATCATGTCTTCTGTTGTACTCATTATAAATCTGTTTAAATATATTTTTCCCTCTGGAGTGTTTGCTACAGCATAAGGCTCTGTATCTTTTTTAAATAGAACCCATGTATAACCATTGTTAATTACTCTATTTAAATCTTCTTTATCAATTATTGTTCTTGCTTTCTCTTTACCGTATCTGTCTCTTAATATTACAGCAACAGACTCTTCATCTATTCCTTCATAACTATTCATTGTGTTTTGATCATATACCTCTAAGTTGGATTTTCTATTGTCTAGAGTATCCCCATTAATATGTCTTACAGGTGCTTTTGGATGAACATTTAATATAAATGATTGCAAACTTTGCTTTCTTCTATATTTCTTTTCTTCGATATAATAACTACCTAGATTTTGTGCTAAGAAATTATTAAAATCTTTATTCCATTCTGCAAACCAACGACCTTTTTCTAATACCCTTTGTAAATCTTCAGTATCTATTTTACAATCAATGGTAGTACCATCTTTTTTAAGTATTTTTAAAAATGTAATATCTGCTAATGTCTGGAATTTGTTTAATTTAACTTCAACTTTAGGAGTTTCTTTCTTATTTTCAACTTTAACGGTTTCTTTTTTAATTTCGTTTTTTATGATAGGACACCTCTTTCTTCTATTTAGGCATCATCAAAAAATAACCAGTCAGCATACTAGCCTATTTTTTTAATATGCCTTGTAAGGGCTTTAAAATCATATATAATTTTAATATTTCCCTAATTTTTTTAATAACAACTCAATTTTCCTTAGGACACACATGTTTATTTTACTACATTATTTTAATTATACCACATTTCCCGGCTAAATTGGCATATTTCTAATAATATTATTTTTTATTTTAAAATAATATTAAATATTTTGTTATAATTTTCTTTATAATAAATATTTTTTTACCTTTTAGGTTAAACTTCTTAATATATAAATTAAGGAGGAGATACCATGCCAAAAATCAATTGTAGTGTTTCAAATTGCTCTCATAATGATGAAAACACATGTTATGCTAATATAATAAATGTCGGAGGTAAAAGTGCTAGAAAAGATTCCGATACTTGTTGTTCTACTTTTTTAGATTGTATTGCCTATAGCGATCTTACCAATATAGTAAATGATAAGAAGAATGAATGTGATGTAATTTCTTGTAATGTTGGTACTTGCACCTATAACTCTAACGAACTGTGTAGCGCGAAATCCATAGATGTTAATGGTGAAAACGTTAATCTCTACTCAGAAACTGACTGTTTAACTTTTAAAGCTAAATAATTATACAACTTTAATAAGAAATAAGGATATCTTAGTACTCAATATAAGGTATCCTTTTAACTATTTCTTAATCCTATTACCTCACCTATGGTTAGTTTACGCCACATGCCACTCTCTATCCCATCAACTTTTATATCAACAATTCGAATGCGCTCTAGTCTTACAACTGTATATCCAAAAGTTTTACTCATTCTACGAATTTGTTTATTTAACCCTTGTGTTAGAATAATTTCAAATGTATTCTCTGATATTCTACTAACTTTACAAGGCCTTGTGTTAACACCACAAATTTGAACTCCTTTTGACATGCCTTCAATAAAATTATTATCATACGGCTTATTTATAGTTACTATATATTCTTTCTCGTGTTCATTTTTAGATTCTAAAATATTATTTGCAAGTTCGCCATCGTTAGTCATAAGTATCAACCCCTGGGATGCCTTGTCTAACCTGCCAACTGGGAATATGTATTCTGGATAATTCATGAAGTCAATTATATTACTAGCTACTGTTTTTTCTGCAGTGCATGTAATTCCAACAGGTTTGTTAAGTGCGATATAAATTTTTTCCTTTTTTATTATATTTTTATTATCAACAAGAATATTATCCTTTTCCTCTACCCACTGACCCTTCATACAAAGTAGTCCATTTACAATTATTCTATTTTCCTCAATAAGTTTATTAGCTCCAGTTCTTGAGCAAATCCCATAATTACTAAGAAGTTTATTTATTCTCATAATAACTCTTTTTCCTTTCATTATAAAATATAGATATATGTTTACATTTATCTATATATCTATATATGTCTACAAATATATATAAACATTTTAAGTTTATTTATAAAATAAGTATACATCATAATAACATATCGTCTTAAAAAAAATGACCCATAAGCAATCTGCTCATGAGTTATTACTAATATGTCAAAATTTACAACCATTAATTAGTTTGTTCTAGCATTTTATCAATTACAACTTGTGTAAACTCGATTGTTCCAGTTTTACCACCTAAATCGCAAGTTAAATGTTTTCCTTCTTTAAGAACAGCAACTACCGCTTGTTCTATTTTATTTGCAGCCTTAACTTCTCCTATATGTCTTAGCATCATTACTGATGATAGAATACAAGCAGTTGGGTTAGCTATGTTCTGCCCTGCTATATCTGGAGCTGATCCATGAGCTGGTTCAAACACTGCACCGTCTTCACCAATGTTAGCTCCTGGTACTAGTCCTAGTCCACCAACTAAACCTGCTGCCATGTCAGAGAGTATATCTCCATATAGATTAGGCATAACAAGCACATCATATTTCTCTGGATTCATAACAAGTTTCATGCTCATGGCATCAACTATAACATCTCCAAAGGCAATATCTTTATGTGTAGCTGCAACACTTCTTGCGCATCGTAAGAACAATCCATCAGAAAGTTTCATGATATTTGCTTTATGAACAGCTATAACTTCTTTTCTATTTTGTTCTTTTGCTATTTTAAAAGCATATTCCACAATTCTATCGCTAGCTTTTTTACTTATTATCTTTATGCTCTCAGCAATGTCGTCAGTAATCATATGTTCTATACCTGCATATAAATCCTCACTATTTTCTCTTACTATTATTAAATCAACATTTTCAAATCTTGAAGGAACCCCTTCAAATGTTCTTATAGGACGTATATTAGCATAAAGATTTAATTCTTGTCTTAATGTAACATTTACACTTTTAAATCCTTTTCCAACTGGTGTAGTTACAGGTCCTTTAAGTGCAACTTTATTCTTTTTAATGCTTTCTAAAACATAAGGAGGCATAGGAGTACCAAACTCTTCTATAACTTCTGCACCCATACGTACTATTTCCCAATTAATGCAGGCTCCACTTTTTTCTAATATCTTAACAGTAGCTGTGGTTACTTCTGGTCCAATTCCGTCTCCTGGTATAAGTGTAATATTATGTTTCATTATTCTACGCACCTACCTTTTTCTTGTTTTTCATAAGATTTATTAATCCACCGTGTATAAGCATTTCTTTTTCTCTTTGAGTTACTTCAGGAAGAGTTTCATACTCAGTTCCTTTTGTAATGTTTTTTACAATAACTGTATCTTTTTTTATTTGATTTGCAGCATCTTTAATTACTAATTCATCCATCATATCTATATTTTCATAATCCTTAGCGTCTTTAAATACCAATGGTATTATAGCGTTATTAATTAAATTAGCTTTATGAATTCTTGCAAAAGATTTTGTAAGAACAACCTTAACTCCTAAATACAGTGGTGCAAGTGCTGCATGTTCACGGCTTGATCCTTGACCATAGTTTGAGCCTGCAACTATTATTCCTCCATCATATTTTTTAGCCTTAGCTGGAAACTCTGCATCGCTAGGTGTTAAACAAAACTCTGCAAGATATGGAATGTTAGATCTAAATGGAAGTAATTTCGCATTAGATGGCATTATATCATCCGTTGTAATGTTATCGCAAAGTTTAGTTAAAACTTTACCTGTAACATTTTCATCTAATTCTTTTGCTTTAGGGAATGGCTTTATATTAGGTCCTCTTTTAACTTCTAAATCTGTTCCATCTTCTGCTGGTGTTATTATTAAATTATCATTAATCAAGAATTTTTCTGGCATAGGCACAACAACTGCTTCTCCAAGTTCTCTTGGATCTGTTATATACCCTTTAAGTGCTGATGCAACCGCAACTTCTGGGCTTACAATATAAACACTTGCAGAAACTGTCCCTGATCTGCCTTTAAAATTTCTATTAAAAGTTCTTAATGATACTGCATCAGTTGCAGGCGCTTGACCCATTCCTATACAAGGACCACATGCACTTTCAAGTATTCTAGCCCCAGCATCAATCATATCTCCAAGTGCACCGTTTTTAGACAGCATATTTAAAACTTGTTTTGAACCTGGTGCAATAGCAAGTGACATCTCTTCAGGTATTGTTTTACCTAAAAGTATTTTTGACACTTTCATCATATCAACATAAGATGAATTAGTGCAACTTCCTATTAACACTTGATCTACTTTTATATCTTTTAGTGAGGATACTAAAACTACCTTATCTGGACTATGAGGACAGGCAGCAAGAGGTTCAATTTTACTTAAATCTATTTTAACTACCTCATCATATACTGCTCCATCATCCGCCTTAAGTTCTACATAATCTTTTTCTCTATCTTGCGCTTTTAAGAATGCATGAGTTACCTCATCACTAGGAAAGATTGAAGTTGTTGCTCCAAGCTCTGCACCCATATTTGTGATAGTTGCTCTATCTGGTACGCTTAAAGTTTTTAGTCCCTCTCCAGCATACTCAAATATTTTATTAACTCCACCTTTAACTGTTAACCTTCTTAATAACTCTAAAATAATATCTTTAGCTGCAACCCAAGGATTAAGTTTTCCTGTTAACTCTACTTTTACAATTTTAGGCATTGTTATGTAATATTCTCCACCGCCCATTGCAACAGCAACATCAAGACCACCTGCGCCTATAGCAATCATTCCTATTCCGCCACCAGTTGGAGTATGGCTATCAGACCCAAGTAAAGTTTGACCTGGCACACCAAATCTTTCTAAGTGTACTTGGTGACAAATACCATTCCCAGTTTTAGAAAAATATATGCCATGTTTTTTTGCTACATTTTGTATATATAAATGATCATCTGCATTTTCTGGACCAGTTTGCAAAATGTTATGATCTATATAGGCAACAGACTTTTTAGTTTGAACTTTATCAATTCCCATAGCTTCAAATTGAAGATATGCCATTGTACCAGTAGAATCTTGGGTTAAGGTTTGATCTATCTTAATTGCAATCTCACTATTAGTAATCATTTCTCCCTTAACCAAATGGGCTTTAATTATTTTTTGCGCAGCAGTATATGCCATGTTATCCCTCCATTTTATATATATAAATTTGTTCTACAATATCTAACATATATCAAAAATCATTATTATTATTATGTTTTTTCGTACTTAATTGTGGAATAATTTTTCTTGCAATTAGTTCTAATTCTTCACTTTTCATTACAGTGCTTCTTCCAGTCTCATATTGCTTATCTACCCAGTCTTTTATAGTATTAATTCTTTCATCTTTTTTATCAATTTTATCTGAATCCTTCAATCTATAATAAGTATTAACCCAAGCTGCAATACCTGCATGTCCTGAGTGTTCATTAACTGCCACAACAATTGGCCTACCTAATATTTTTTCAGTATCAAAAATATTGTATATTTCTTCGTCCTTTAGTATTCCATCTGCATGAATACCTGCCCTTGTAACATTAAATTCACTACCCACATAAGGTGTCCTAGGTGGAATACTATATTTAAACTCACCTTCAAAGTATTGTCCAATCTCACTTATAAGCTTAAGATTCATATTTTTTACATTTCCTCTTATTTGACCATATTCTATAATCATTGCTTCAAGTGGACAATTACCTGTTCTCTCACCAATACCAAAAAGTGATGTATTTATAGCTGAGCATCCGTGTAACCATGCTGTAGTAGCATTGGGAACTACATTATAAAAGTCATTATGTCCGTGCCATTCAAGATACTGCGAAGGCACTCCACCATACTTTATTAATCCATTGATGATTTGTGGCACACTTCTTGGGAGCTCCGTCCCACAGTAAGGCAAACCAAGACCTAATGTATCACAGGCCCTAATTTTTATCTTAATACCAGATTCCCTGGATAACTGCATAAGCCTTTGTACTAGTGGTATAACAAAACCAAAAAAGTCAGCTCTAGTTATATCTTCAAGATGACATCTTGGAACTATTCCATTTTCTAGTGCTTCTTCTACCAATGAAACGTATAGATCCATCGCCTCTTGCCTTGTTTTATTAAGCTTTTTGAATATATGATAATCTGAGCAGGACATAAGCATTCCAGTCTCTTTAAGTCCCATGTCCTTAACAAGTTTAAAATCTTCCTTATTTGCTCTTATCCATGATGTTACCTCTGGAAATTCATATCCTCTTGCTAAACATTTCTTAACGGCATTTCTATCCTTCTCCGTATATAAAAAGAACTCTGTTTGTCTAATTATACCCGAATTATTATCAAGTTTGTGTAAATAATCGAATATTTTAACTATTTGCTTTTCAGTATAAGTATCCATAGACTGTTGACCATCCCTAAATGTAGTATCCGTAATCCAAATATCATCAGGTATAGACATTGGAATCTGCTCTCCTCCAAAAATAACCTTAGGAATTTCTGAGTATGGGAATATATCTTTAAACAACCTAGGCTGCTGTTCATTCACTAACTTAAAATCGCTCATATCAATCTTAGACTCATTATTATTTATTAATTTGAACTTATTCACTTATTCTCCCCCTTCTTAGTCATTCCTTATTTGCATTTTTAACTACTGCATATAATTCAAGAATATATGAATGCTACACGCATTAAAATTTCATTTAATGCTAATTATATAGGTTGTGAATAGTTTTGTAAAGATATTTTGCAACATCGAACTGCATATCCATCATTTATCAAAATAGTTATTCTTATGGTAATTAAATGAAAGTTATTTTGAGCAACTTTCCCTTTTTATAATCTATATCAAGACCTCACTCTTTATCATACTGAACTACATCATATTCTAAAAAACAAATAGTCCTGTTTAGCCCTAAATAGTCCACATAGATTCTTAAATTTTTTTATTTTATTATTATTAATATTATTTGGCCAATAAGGAAAACTAATATAAATAAAATTATTGGAGTGGATATATTTGAGAAAAATATTTTTAATTATAATATTAATACTTTCTTCTTTATTATTCCCTATAAAAGCCATGGCAATTGATAATACTAAATCAAATGAATGTATGTTGTTATTTAATTTGCCTGATAAAGGCGTTATGCAAGGGATGACATTCTTTGATGGATATTTTTATTGTAGTTTTGATTTAAGTAATGGAAATGGAAAAATAGTTAAATATGATAGTGTCGGAAGTAAAATATCTGAAACAAAACCTATGGCTATAGGTCACTGTGCAGAAATCTCATATAGGGCGAGTACCAATAAAATATATATTTGTAATGGTGGTGGAAATAATCCAACTCATGTTTATGTTGTCGATTATAATTCAAGTAAAATACAAACTGATTTAAATTATGCACGTTTAGGTCATTCTGCTTTACTTGCTATAGATAATGTACACAATTTTTTAATTTTACATACTACTTTAAGTGGTGACACTGGAAACCCCAAATTTACTATTATAAACTTAGCTAACATGAGTACAGTTGCTAGTTTTAATATTGTTAGCCAAGGAATTCCTCAAGGGCTTGAAACAGATGGAAAGAATATTTACCTATATACAAATAATAAAATCACAATAATAGATTATAATGGTACTATAATTTCGTCTTATTCTATAAATAAAACAGGAGAAAGTGAAGGTTTAACAATTGCTTTTGAAAATGGGACATCATTTTTAGCCATGGGATATAATTCTCCAAATAGAATTTATGCATTAAAAAGCAATAAAAAAAAGAAGCCTAGCAGCTTCTAAATAATTCTTTATTCTTTATTTCTTATAAATCTTTAAAGCATCGAAAGAATTATTTTTTTCAAATATAAATGTTGCTCCATAGCCGTCACGACCTATTACATTCTCATTGCCTTCCTTAAGTACAATATTATTATCTTCATCTGTATATCCTAATTCAAAATCATCTAATAAAGTTAATAGTTTTTGTTTATCTGTCATTTTTTCCACCCCTCGCCACTATAATATATTTTTTATTATACCTTATTGGTATTTAATATTCAACAAGTTAACAAAATATTACAAAAACTTTAGTGCAGATAAATCAAGAAATATCCAAAAAGGAAGCATCAAAATGATTTTCATCCTTCTTATGCTTCCTTTAATTATTATTTTTATATTAACTTCTAAAAGATTCTTCTTCCAGTTAAAAATGCTGTTCTCCAATAACCACTTAGTTCAGTTATATGAACAACTGTGCCAGTTTTTTGTGCTTGCATAAATTTATTATTTCCAACATATATTCCCACATGAGAAGCCCCTAGAAAAAACACTAAATCTCCTACTTGAAGATTGTTTATACTAACAGCTCTACCTTCTCCTACTTGGGTATAAGTTGTTCTAGACAAATTAACACCGACACTTTTATATATATATTGCACGAATCCTGAACAATCAAAACCAGTAGAAGGTGTTGCGCCGCCATATGTATAACGTATTCCAAGTAACTGATTTGCATTCGCCATTAGATTACTTATTTTAGACGCTGTACTTCCTTCTAATGATGTACCCGACTTTGGTATTGTAACAACTGCTGAAGTTGTACTTACATATGATTTTGCAATATATCCCCATGTGTTATTATATTTGATTTTGTAATAACCATTTAAAGTTCCATATAAACTTATGTTATTAGTTGGATTAATTGATCCAATAACATTATTTCCTGAAGCTGCAGTTCTACGTACATTTAAACACCATACCTTAGTACTTCCTACCCCAGTTTTGGTTGTGCTAGATAGTGTAGCAGAGTTTGTTGTTGTTACAACTGTTGAAGCTGTTGTTGTACTTACATATGATTTTGCAATATATCCCCATGTATTATTATATTTGATTTTGTAATAACCATTCAAAGTTCCATATATGCTTATATTTTTAGTTGGATTAATTGATCCAATAACATTATTTCCTGACGTCGCAGTTTTTCGTACATTTAAATACCATACGCTAGTACTACCTACTCCGGTTTTGGTTGTACTAGATAACGTAGCAGATGATGCATTAGTAGCTTGTCCTATTTTCACATACGAACTACTCACATATCCAGTTTTGCCATTATACGTTACTTTGTAAAACGCACCACTTTTCCCTAAAGTATTTATCTTCGTATTTCTTGGTATCGAAGTTAAAATTGAAGATGATAGTGAAGGTTTCTGCCTAACGTTTAACGCACTTGCATTTATTACTCCACTATCAGCAAACGCAACTTTAGAACTTGCTAGAGTTAAGAATATTGTTATTAAAGCTAATCTTCCTTTCATTATTTACCCCCAATATTTATTTTAAGTGTATGTCACTTTTTGCGCGGATATAAATTAATAAAAATACTATACTATTGCTTTCTATTAATTAATTTAGATAATTTATATTTTGCGCTTTATTTATTTAAATTTTGTAATCGTTTAAAATTAATAGTTGTTTCTTTTTAATATTAATTTTTCATCATCATTTAAGTATTTAAAAATATTCGCCGGCAAATATTTATATATTTATTAGGCTTTTAGTTCTGGTTTATTTGTTTAGATATTAGGCAAAACTTGTTATTTTTTTCTTCAACATTTATATTATACCAAAAAAATATAATTTGTAAAATTTTTTTGTTGTTTTTAAGCACCATTAGTTGCTAATTTGCCTAATTACAAAGCAAAATAAGACATAATTTCATGTAAAAAATATGTGGCCATTTTTGCTGTTTATTAATGTAGATTAATTTTTATTAAGTTATATATTAGAATTCAATTTAATAAAATTTTATTATTTTTATTTATTTAGTCATAAAACAAACAAAATTATCGAATTTTTGGATCATTTTTAAAGTATTCTTCTTCCTGTTACAAATGAGGTTCTCCAGTAACCACTTAATTGAGTTGTCTGAATAACTGTACCCGTTTTTCTTGCTTGTATAAATTTGTTATTTCCAATATATAATCCCACATGTTCATTTCCTATAAAAAATACTAAATCACCTGCTTTAAGACTTCTCAAACTCACGATTTTACCTTTTTTTACTTGTTGATAAGTTGTTCTTGGTAAATTAACACCAACACTTTTATAAATATATTGTGTTAACCCTGAGCAATCAAAACCAGTAGATGGAGAAGTTCCACCATATCTATAACGAGTTCCTAGTAATTTTTGTGCTCTTGACACAATAGTATTCAGTTTAGATGATGTACTTGATGAAGCAGTGACAGCTTGTACCATTTTTATATATGAACCATACACATATCCAGTTTTCCCTTTATAAGTTACTTTGTAAAAAGAACCATTTTTCCCCAGAGTATTTATCTTCGTATTTCTTGGTATAGAAGTTAAAACCGAAGATGTAAGTGAAGGTTTCTGCCTAATATTTAGTGTGCTTGCATTTACTACTCCACTATCAGCAAATACAGTATGAGAACTTGCTAGAGCTAATAATACTACAAATAAAGCTAATATTTTTTTCATATACTCCCCCCAAATTTATAATTATATCAAGTTACTTTTACATATTTTTCTTATTATATTTAACATAATGTTTACATTATACCAGAAAAATGTATTTATTGACAATTAAATTAATTCTTTTATTAAAAAAGTTAGAAAAATAATTCCATATTATATAAACACTAAAAAACTCCACCTAGGTAAAACACCCAAGTGGACCTTATTGAAATTATTTTATATATATTTCTCCGTTTCTTTACTTTCTTTTAGTTCATTAACTAAATGCTTAATCTCTTGATCCTTATTTTTGTCCATTACGAGTATTACATCTCCTGCATCAACAATTATAAGGTCCTTTATACCAAATCCAATTATCAATCTATCTTTGCCAAATACTGAGCAGTTTTCGCTCTCTTCCATAAACGTATTACCCAAAACATTGTTGCCACGTAAATTACTTAGGAATCTTGAAAGTGCTGCAAATGTCCCTATATCATCCCATACGAAATCGCATTTTATAACAAAAGCCCTTCTGGTCTTCTGCATTATACCAAAATCAACAGATATACCATCTATATTATTATATTGTTCTTTTATTACATCGCTTTCCTCATCAGTTTCTAATGATTGATATATGGTCATTAATCTTTTATACATCTTAGGTAAATATTTTTCCATTTCACGCAAGTATACATCTGCTCTCCATACAAACATACCACTATTCCAAAGGAAATTACCTTTTATAAGCAAGTCTTTTGCTACTTCCGCGTTAGGTTTTTCTAAAAATCGTTCTACTCTAAATGTAGGTATCTCTGCATTTACTCTATCACCCATTTCTATATAACCGTAACCAGTCTCTGGCCTTGTAGGTTGCACTCCTATGGTTACTAACCCTCTTTTTTTATTTGCAATTTCAACTCCTTGAAGTACTGTTTCTTTAAACTCCTTTTCATTTTCTATATAATGATCAGAAGGTAGCACTATCATAGTTGCTTCCTTGTCTAGTTTTAATAGTTTTGCGGCAGATAGACCAATACATGTAGCAGTCTCTTTATTACTTGGTTCCACAAATATATTTTCCCTTTTAATCTCTGGAAGTTCATCACAAATTTTATCAAAGTACTCTTCATTAGTAACTACATAAATATTTTCATTGCTAACTAAACACTTTATTCTATCTACAGTGCTTCTTAAAAAGCTCTTATTATTAATAATATTTAAAAACTGCTTTGGGTTTTGGGCACGAGATAGAGGGTAAAGTCTTGTTCCTTTTCCACCTGCTAAGATTAGTACATATAACAAAATACCACCCCAAATTATTACTCATTTTATTTTATGAATTACATGCCTATGTTGTGAGAACAATTTTCGCATAAAAAAAATAAAAGTGTGTAAAATGAAAAATACATTTACACACTTTTAAAGTTTTTATTTATTGTTCATCCTCAAGGCTCTTTTCTTCATCCACAAAACTTTTTTCTTCATCCTCAATTGTTTTTTCTTCATCACAACAAGAACTAAATTCAATATTGTCGTTTAGAATTTTATCTCCAATTATTTTTAACAATTCGAAGTCATCATATTTTTTAAGATCATATTCTTTTAAAATTAATGTTTTATCCTTTTTACCATGACCTGGTAGACGAATAGAAAATGTTCTAAATAATTCTTCTCTAAAATACTTCGCATCTACTTTAGGAAAACACGGAAATAGACTAAATCCATATTCTTTAGCCTTTTGCACCTCAATAACATCATATTTAAAATAATACTTTCCAGTTTTTTTACTTAATTCTCCTACTTTAAAAGATTCGCCTTGGTTGTTTTTCCATTTAATACATATTGTACTATCCAATTTGCAATTCATCCCTCTCACCCTCTTATTTAAAAATCATCATATTATTATATTGTTGTGGTGATAGCTATATAACAAATATTAGTACGAAAATCTAGCAATACTAAGTTTCTATCTACTCTATTTTTTTAATTTTTCGATCAACTTATCCATAGCCAAGGTAGGATTTCTATAAAATTCACTTGCTCGTATTTTATAAAACTCCCATCCAACTCTCTCGAGGCACATCTGCATTTCATACTGTTTTTGCCAGTCGTAATCCTCGTCGCCTGTCATTCCAATACATTTTACTGCTATTTTTTTATAATGTTCATCACTAGACGAAAGCGACAAATCTGTTTCTACAATAAAATCTATAATATATTTTCCTACTTTAACCTTCGGTGTAATCTTATATCCATTTTCTTTTATATATCTTCCTATATTCTCCTCAAAATCATTTAACAATAAATACTTATCTGATTTAATCTCTTTTTTAGGTTCATTTTCATCTAAGCAGTATTTTAATAATGCATGTCTTACACATTTATCACTAAGATCCTCTAAGTCTACTGAGTGAAATAACCACATCTGATTTCTAGCACGGCTAGCAGCTACATTAAATCTTCTTATATCAGAATCTTTAGTTAAGGCTGCAAATTTAGCATTATTCGCAATAACCATAGATAAAAACATTACATCTCGCTCATCACCTTGGAAGGAATATGCATCTCCACATATAAGTCTTCTCCTTAAGATTTCCTCCATCCCTAGCTTCTCAACTAACATACTTAGTATTAATTCAGCTTGGACGTCTCCTAGAAGTGATATTACTCCCATAGTCATGTTCTTGTACCTTTCATTACTACAGCACTCTACTATCTGTTTTACGATACTCTCTGCTTCTAATACATTTAGAGCCTTAGTTTTATCTTTATATCCGCCTATTACTTTTCGCGTTACTATAAATGGTCCAACTTTTTCTTTTTCTTCTATTCTCCTTAAAGGTATTATTTCATTAGAGTAACATAATTCATTACTAAATCCAATTATCTCTGGCACGCATCTAAAGTGTTCCTTTAATAATAACCTACTAGGAAATACTCTTAGGGCCGTATTATATAAACTGGTTTTTAAATCAAACCACTGTGCATGTGGAATATCCTCTAAGTATGTGCTTATAAGTGTTTCAACAATTGCATGATCTTTTCCAATTGCTTCAGGACTTATTTGTTTTTCATCCCCTACAATAACTGCCTTTTTAGCTCTCATCAAAACAGTTATAGCTGATATGTCACTTTGGCTGCTCTCATCTACAATTACTACATCAAATAAATTATCTGTGAGCTTTAAATTTTCCATAACTCTATTTATAGGCATTATCCATACAGGAATTACATCCTTGCAATTATCCATTTCCTTTTGTGCAATTTTTCTATACTTTACTGCCTGAGTACCCGTGCCTTTTCCTATCCTTTTTATAGCTTCCATCCATGTAAATAAGCTTCGTTTCTGTACTTCTGTAGTCCTCTCTATTTGATTAAACCAACTTCTTTTAGAAACAAGATCTCTTATAATTTGCTTTTCTTTACTTTTTTCCCGGGCAATATTTTTCTCTAAAGCTTCTACATCAACTTCTTCTAATTTTTGTAAATAGTCATTCCATTTTCTCCAGGTCCATGCCTTTTCAAAACTTAAACTGTCTAAATTTTCTATAGTTTTATCTTCATCATTTATAATGTTTTTAAGTAATATAGGGCAACACATTTTTAATTTATAACATAAATCTTTTAATTCTAATGCATTCTCAGCTGTTTTCATCAATTCCCTAATTTCTATATATACAGCTTGTACACCCTTAACATTTCTTGCATTTATAGCCTGTTGTAATTTCCCTAGGCAGCCGAAATTATTAAAGCTTGTCTTTATTTCTTCCATTTTTAGATTTAATTTGTTGTATTTGTTTATCTGCCTTAAACTCTCAAATCCCTTTTTAAGATAACTATATGTTTCTTTATCATACCAATATGAATCACTCTTTAAGTTCTTCCCACTCACATTTTTATCAGGTAAAAAATTAATTATGTTATTTTTAAAGGTTTTATCCCAATTTATTATTTCGTAAATACCTTTAATATCATCTACAATACCACTAACATAATTTAAATCTGTTTCACCAATAAGTTTTCCACCATATTCTTTTACTGTGTTATTCCAAATGTTTTTAAGTTCTCTTTCTAATAGCTGTAATTCTATATATAAATTAACTACAGTTATTTGCTCACTGGTATTTATAAACTCATAATCCACTTTAGAGTCCTCGAATATATATTTAAGATTCCCATGAAGCATTTTAAATAGAACACCAAGTTTACCTTTCTCACTAATTGTTTTTGCTATAACGTCAAAATCATTTTTAAATTTATTTATATCAATTTCTAAAGGTAACTCTAATTTATGATTATTTAATTCTTGCTTAAATTTACTAATGTTTTTTATATAATCATTACCCTTATATACTAATTGTTGCCACAAACCTTGAGTCTCACTATTAGAGTAATAATCTTTCATAACATTTCCTAGCCAGCTATTTTCAAACCCTTCGAATTTTTCTATTGCATCATCTACCAGTTTAAGTAACCTTCTATTTCCATAATCTATAGAAATTGCACTATTTAAATCCTTAATATCATCTTCATAAATATGTTTTTGCTGCCCTAGTTTAACTAGTTCCGAAATATCATCACATAACTCTTCTTCCCTTGGAAGTATAGCTATGTATTTATCAATATTATCTATTTCCTGTATTTGCTGTTTTGTAATTACAGATGACAATGTAACTAGTCTTTTAAATTCTTCAGAAGTTAAAGGGTTCTCTTTATCAAAATTAAGCTTGTCTACTATCCACGAACTATTAACTTCATTATCTTTAACCCATTTAGCCATATACATTAGTGTATACTTTTTCCCCTCATATTCTACCTTTTCATTTTCTCTATCATCAATGCATTTTAACTCTTTATACAAATTTTTCTGTGTATCAACGCAATTATTGTGTTTATACTTTAAAAGTTTTATTTCCTTACGTAATTCTTTTGTGTCCATAGATAAACTTTCTGTTATTTTTCTAACAGACTCATCCAATTCCTCTAGTGATTTAGTATCATTTCCTAGTATGCTTATGCACAAGGCTCTAACCTCTTCAGGTATTTTATTAGACAAAACTCTTAGTGCCCTATCTGTTTGACTTGTCACTAATACCCTTTTACCATGTGCCAAAAGATGGCATATTAGATTAGCAATAGAATGACTTTTACCAGTACCTGGTGGTCCCTGTATTACTACGCCAAAGTTTTCAGCTAATTTTTTAGTTATTTCCATTTGTTCCTCATTAGCCGGTAGTGGAAACAATACATCTTCTCCTACTTCTTTCCATTCATTAGAAGTCTGAACATCTTGCACTACTTCAACTGTAGATACTAATGCCTCCACCGTTTTAGGAATAGGAAATCCGGCTCTTATTTGTGATAATACATCATTTAATTCCATATTCCAAAGTCTTGTATCAACTTTTCTAAGTATAATACAAGGTGCATTATAAAATTGTATATTTGTTTTAGTCAATATATCAGATGCACTACTTAGTTCATCAATATAAACATCCTGACTATTAGAATTTAAAAGCGTAGCTAACTCTTCAAATATTTTTGAAGCCATTTTAATGTCTCTTACATCCAGAGCCATATCTTTTGCTTTATTTCTTATTTTCAGTAAACTATCTAGATTTACCTCCAAATACTCATTTAAAAATTCAAGTTCCACATTTGTTTGATTATTATATGGTTTTAAAGTGAAGCTTTTTTTCTTTGAGTCAAACTTTATTTCCATTTTAGTAGTAAATATAGGATGAATTATTTCTTTATCTTCTTTTTCCCAACTTAGTAATCCATTTGACCAAACTATTTCTAAATCTTCACTGTTTTTCTCTAGTTGTAAATATGTCTTTTGAAACTGATTATATAAATCTTGTGTTCTCTCATCTATGCTTAACCAATAATCTTTATTATCATCAATGTTAAAAGTACATCCACTAACATCTTGGAGTTCTTTTTGCCAATATACTTTTTCATATTCGTTTATATTTCTTATAGTCTTTTGATTCATATTTTTAATGCTGAGTAAATATGAGAATATTTTTTCTACTTTTTCGTTAATATTCAAAGCTTCATTACCTCCAATTTATTAATTCATCATTTATACTATGGAGTATTTTATTCGTACAAAATCATATAATGTAAAAAGTCTTATTAAAACTTAAGTAGTTTTAATAAGACTTTTATTTATTTACAAGAATCTCTCTCCACTATTCTATAAGGTAATACAAAATGTTTTTCTTCAACCACTAAATTATTTATAGATTTTATAAGCATTCTCATACTAACAGAACCCATATCATACATTGGTTGAGATACTGTAGTAAGCTTTGGATAAAATGTTGATGCTGAATAAATATCATCAAAACCCATGACATCTATTTGTTCTGGGACATTAATAGATTTATCTCTTAATGCATTTATTACTCCCATAGCTATTTCATCACTAGCACAGAATACAGCATCCACATTGGCACCTGTATCTAATATAACATTAATCCCTGTATACCCATCTCTAGTCTTAACTCCACCAAGATAAATTAAATCTTTATTAAGAGTCATTCCCATATCTGAAATTCCCTTGGTGTAACCTGTGTATCTTTGAGATAATGCATTAACTTTTTCTATAGAAGTCCCTACATATGCAATATTCTTGTTACCTTTATCTGCTAAATATTTCACTGCATCTGCTGCTGCCATTACATTATCAATAGCAACACTAGGGAATATGCCCTGGGCATCAGTTGTCTCTACAAGAACAACTGGCATCTCTAATTCTTTTATTAAATTTATAACATTGTTTTCTATGGAATTACTCATATATATAACTCCATCTATCATTTTTTCTTTAAGTATTCTTAAAGATTCCATTTCTTTTTCTACATCTAAATCTGCATTACAAAGCATAATATTATAATTATAAATATTAGCTACATCCTCACAACCCCTAACTATTTCAGGGTAAAACTGGTTAGATATATCTGGTATAATTATTCCTATTGTACTAGATTTTTGTGTTTTTAAACTTCTAGCAACTATATTAGGCCTGTATGATAATTTTTTTATTGCATCTTTTACCTTTTTCTTCGTATCTTCATTTACCACATCTATGTCATTTAGTACTCTTGATACTGTTGCAATAGAAACTCCCGCTTCTCTTGCGACATCTTTTATTGAAGCAGCCATATTCCTCAACTCCCACTATTTTCTTATCTTACCATTATACTTATAAAAACCATTCATTTCAAGCTATAATACGAACTTACACTAAAGTATGTCCCAATACAATAATTCTAACCTATACTTTTTATTATTGCCAGTTAATATATTCCTTAATCATGGCCTTATCTTATTTATTTCTTCATTTTATAGATCATTTCAAACTTTATAATTGTTAAAACAGAGTATGAGGTATTTGCCACATACTCTGTTTTACTGTTAATTATAACTTCACTAAATCTAATTGTAAGTCCTCACCATTTATCTTTACGGTCTTGTATTCTCTGTCTGCGTTATATACAATTTCCACCGATAAAGTATCTTTTTTAATTTGATCTTCAAATTTAGATATTACCTTTTGAAGCATTTCATTTCCAGATACATATGTTCTAATCTTATCAGCAACTTCAAAACCAGTTTCTTTTCTCATGTTCTGAATTTTGCTTAAGATTTCACGTACATTTCCTTCTTCTTTAAGCTCATCAGTTATGTGAGTAATTAATACTACTCCCATTTCGCCTTCACCAGCAAAAGCATAACCTTCAAGTCCTTGCATTGTAACAAGCAATTTTTCGCTATCTAAGTCTATATCAGTTCCAGCTACATTAATAGTAACTACATTACCCTTGTTTATAGTTTGAGCAAGCTCCATTTGATTCATAGCTCCTATAGCTTTTTTAATGCCAGGTATTAATCTGCCGTATGGTTTACCAAGCACTGGCAAATTAGGTTTAATTTCAAATTTAACATATTTAGAAAGATCAGCTCCTAGCTCTACTTCCTTAATATTAAGTTCTTCTTTAACTATCTGTCCATAATACTCAGGAAGAGATTTAGAACTAACAAGCATCTTCGCAAGTGGCTGTCTATTTTTTATATTTGCAGCATTTCTTGCACTTCTTCCTAATTTAACAATCCTATAGGCCTTATCCATTTCTTCTTCTAAATCCTTATTAACTTGATCTTCTTTATATTCAGGCCAAGCACATAAATGAATACTCTCTGGTGCATTTTTATCAAATGCAACTACTAAATTTTGATATAACTCTTCTGTTATAAATGGTATAAATGGTGCAGATATTTTAGCAAAAGTTGTTATAACTCTATATAATGTCATATAAGCACTTATTTTGTCTTCTGTAAGTGATTCTACCCAATATCTTGATCTATTACGTCTTACATACCAGTTAGAAAGTTCCTCGATAAAATCTTCTAGCTCAAGCGCTCCTTGAGTTATTCTATAGTTACTTAAGTGTTCATCTATATCTTTTACTAATGAATTTAATTTTGACATCATCCATTTGTCCATAATATTAACAGGCTCAAAAGTTTCATATTTAGTTGGGTCAAAATTATCTATATCTGCATATAAAACGTAGAATGAATATACATTCCAAAGGGTTCCTATGAACTTTCTTTGTGCATCTATAACAGCGCCCTCATAAAATCTTGAAGGTAACCATGGTGCACTAGTTGTATAGAAATACCATCTTAAAGCATCTGCTCCTTCATTTTCAAGAATCGTGAATGGGCTTAAAACATTACCTTTATGTTTAGACATTTTTAGTCCATTTTTATCTAATACATGGCCTAGTACTATACAGTTTTCAAATGGATTTGTATCAAATACAGTAGTAGATATTGCAAGTAGGGTATAGAACCATCCTCTTGTTTGATCCACTGCTTCTGAAATAAATTGAGCAGGGAAATTAGCTTCAAATACTTCTTTGTTTTCAAATGGATAATGATGTTGAGCAAATGGCATTGATCCTGAATCAAACCAACAATCTATAACTTCTTCTACCCTAGTCATAGTTTTTCCGCATTTTGGACATTTCAAATGTACATTATCTATATATGGTTTATGAAGTTCTATTCCCTCCGGTACATCTATTCCTTTTTCATTAAGTTCTGCTATGCTTCCTATAAGTTCTCTATGTCCGCATTCACATTCCCATATTGGAAGTGGAGTTCCCCAGTATCTCGTTCTACTTATGCTCCAATCTATAACGCCTTCAAGGAATTTACCCATCCTACCTGTTCTCACGTTATCTGGCATCCAATTAACCTTATTATTATTTTCTATAAGTTTGTCTCTCATTGAAGACATACGTACAAACCAACTTTCTCTTGGATAATATAAAAGTGGTGTATCACATCTCCAACAGTGTGGATATGAATGTTCAAATTTTTCTGCTTTATATAAAATATTCTTTTCTTTTAAGTATTCTAGTATCTTAGCATCTGCATCTTTAACAAAGATGCCTTTCCATGGTGTAACGCAGTCAACAAACTTACCTTCTACGTCAACTAAGTTAATAAGTGGTAAATCATATTTCTTACCAATTAAGTTATCATCTTCACCATATGCTGGGGCAATATGAACTATACCAGTACCATCAGAAAGAGTTACAAAATCTCCATGAACTATATAGAAAGCTTTTTCTTTTGGAGTATAGAAATCAAACATTTGCTCATATTCAAGGCCCAGCAAAGCTTCTCCTTTAAATTCACGTACTACCTCGTAATCTCCATCGAGTTTACCTAATAAGTCCTTTGAAAGTATTAAAGTTTCACCTTCTTGAACGGCTTCAACATAATCATATTTTTTATTAACTGCAAGGGCTACATTACTTGGAAGCGTCCAAGGAGTTGTAGTCCAAACAAGTATGTATTTATCTTCATTTTTTACTTTAAATTTTACGTATGCTGACATTTCTTTTACATCTTTATATCCTTGAGCTACTTCATGTGAAGATAAAGAAGTTCCACATCTTGGGCAATAAGGCATTACCTTATGACCTTTGTATAATAAATCTTTTTCCCACATTTGCTTTAATGCCCACCAAACTGATTCAATGTAATCATTATGATAAGTTACATATGGATTATCCATATCCACCCAGTATCCTACCCTCTCAGACATTTCTTTCCACATGTTAGCGTAACTAAAAACACTTGCCTTACATTCTTCAACGAATTTTTCTACTCCGTATGCCTCTATGCCAGGCTTACCATTAATTCCAAGTTTCTTTTCTATTTCAAGTTCTACTGGTAATCCATGAGTATCCCACCCAGCTTTCCTTGGAACATTATATCCCTTCATTACCTTGTACCTTGGTATTAAATCCTTCATAACTCTAGTTAAAACGTGACCTATGTGTGGTTTTCCATTGGCTGTTGGTGGGCCATCATAGAAAGTAAATGTCTTTCCACCCTTATTTAAGTCAAAATTCTTTTGAATGATATCTTTTTCTTTCCAAAGCTTAAGTACATTATTTTCTATGTCCATAAAACTCTTGGAAGGATCAATTTTTTTATACATAATAAGACTCCTTTTTCAATTTTATTTGATAATAACTAATTAGATATGTAATACTTCTAATCTTAATTTTCATAATCTTTGTTAGTTACTAATTAAAACTACATTTTTAAATATAAAAACTCCGCCCTATTTAATAGGGCGAAGTTAAATTCGCTAAACCACCTATATTATAAATATAAAATCAAGTACAACTATACCTTATTCTTTAACGCAGAAATACGGATAAGCTTACTATACCTTCAGCCACCGGCTCCTAGGTGATTTTCTTTAAACCTTCACTATGAGTTCTCACCTTTACCCACTCTCTTTAAGCTACTTGTTTAAATACTTTTCCTAATCAAAGCTTTTAATTAGTCATAATTAATAATTAATATAAATATATTATAAATTAATATAACTTCTTACCATTATATTATAATGAATTTTTGTTGTCAATTTGTTTTTGAATTTTCTTACAATTAATATGATCAAAAACTATTTATTTTAAATTTTAAATCTATATTAAAGCATAAACACCTCACTATCTAATAATTATTATACATTTTTCATTTTTAATAATAACTACTACTATTATTTATTTAATACATTTCCCTAGATATATGTGATATAATATTACTTAAAAATGAACCTTATTATAATATAAAAAATATAAATAATCTTAAAATTTGTTTCTTTAATGAATTTATGTTTTCATCAACTTGCAAAATAGCATCATTATTTCGTAATTAATTAAAATTCATGATGTTTTGTATTGACACAGTTTCATTTTTGTAATAAAATCATTTTATTTACAAATAAAATTCAGTTATGTATTAGTATGGTTTTTCTTTATCTCCTAATACAAGTTAATTGTTGCAAACATGTCAAATTTTATTTAAATTTTATTCATAAAAATGTCAATTAAGTTATTCCAGTGACTTTTTAACAATTATATATATATTTAAAGGAGGACTATTATTTTGAAAAAATTAATTTATGTAATTCCTA
>NZ_CALEVF010000244.1 GCF_937920395.1 uncultured Clostridium sp.
GGAACTATCCAAAGTTCATTTCTAATGCCTACATTTCCATTTTCTCTTTTATAGCCATTAAAAGTTAAATCCCTATTTTTATAACTATTTTCTATAAGTTTTTGACTAAAAGTATATTCCTTTATTCCATCTAGATTTGTTTTTATATTATGAGTATGAACCCATTGTCCCTTAAAAATATCCACTATTGAATGCCCTATAGCAAATCCGTATTTTGTAATATTTCCACCGATAAGTATATCCTCAGTAGCAATCTTATGTCCTCTTTTAACATCTTCTTTTAATGTTATTTCTTTATTACCTACGGATATAACTTCACCCTTTGATAAATCTTTAAGCACAACCACTATATTATCATTTTCATTTATCTGTATTATATTTTTCATGAGTATTCCCTCACTTTCATAAGATATCATCGCTAACGCTGTAATATTAACAACTTTAGATAAAGAAAGTATTTATCCCCCACTAATAGAAGTAGGGGACTATACTTTGTTAAAGAACTTCTTTAATAGCTTCCTTAATACCAATTTTCTCAATGTTTAATAAATAATGTGTTACAGCTTCTGTTAAGCCTTTCACTTCATTTAAGTCCATTTTCCAAACTTTCTTATATGCAAGTATTGTAGTTGCAAGTTTTCTTAATGCTACTTCACTACCATCACACTTAGCCCACTGAGTTTTGTAAAGTTCTAAAACATCGGCGTCATCAGATAATTTAATTACTTCTTCTCCTCTTTTGCCTTTATAGAATTCCATAAGTGCAGCTAGAGAGAATACCAATCTTTTAGGTAGTTGACCTTTGGCTTTTACAAATTGTAATAATGAAGGTAAATCTCTTGTTTCATATTTTGACATTGAATTTAAAGATATACTCATCAAATAATGTTTAACAAAAGGATTCATAAATCTTTCAAGAACAACTTTTGCATAATATGATAATTCCTCTTCTGGAAGATCTAATGTTGGAATTATTTCTTCCTTTATTGTATTTCTTATAAATTTTCCCATTACTTCATGTTCAACAGATTCAGCAACAGTATTTAATCCATAAAGGTATGATACTGGTACAAGTGATGTATGAGATCCATTAAGTATTCTTACCTTTCTAGTTCTATAAGGAGTCATATCCTCAACAAACATAACATTAAGACCTGCTTTACTTGTTGGAAATTCATTTTCAATCCATTTTGGTCCTTCAATAATGAAAAGGTGGAAATGCTCTCCAACGTCAACTAAATTATCCTCGTATCCAAGCTCTTTGGTTATCTCTTTTATAGTATCTCTTGGGTAACCTGGAACTATTCTGTCAACAAGTGTTGAACAGAAAGTATTAGCGTCATTTATCCAAGCAGCAAAAGCAGCTTCTAAATTCCAAAGCTTAGCATACTTAAGAATTATTTCTTTAAGTTTATCACCATTTCTGTCGATTAATTCACAAGGAATTATTATTAAACCCTTATCATTTTGACCATTAAAAAATTTAAACCTATTATACAAAAGTGCTGTTAATTTTCCTGGAAAACTCTTTTGAGGTTTATCTTCTAGTTTGTCATTTTCATCATATGCAATTCCTGCTTCTGTTGTATTTGAGAATACAAATCTTA
>NZ_CALEVF010000245.1 GCF_937920395.1 uncultured Clostridium sp.
TTTATGTAATTAACAATTATATGCCATTCATATTAGGTAAAAGATTTTCAAAGAAGGGTACTAAATCCAATGATATATCCATGGAAGATAGGCTGTAACTAAAAATTCAAATAAATTATAGTTAATGCTAAAGACTAAGTGATAATAGACGAGATATAAGAAGTAAATAAAGTTTTATAGAAAATTTTATTTTATAATGGTATTTAGTAGCGGTAATGATGAAATATAAATAGTTCGATATATTAGATAAATAAACGGGGGAACTTATGGATAATCAAGATATAGAAATGGTAAGATTAAAAGTGTTTAAAAACTTTAAAACAATTAAATTAGCCAAGGACTATTCAGGTAGACTATATAGAATCGTAAAGAGCGAAGTAAAAATATATATAAATGATGACGAATATTTTTGTTTTATACAGCGAAGACGAGGATTGTTTTGGAGGAATATAGAAGTGATTGCATATGACACTTATTTAAACAAGATTAATGGACAAAGTAGTTAATAAGGAAATTTTTTTGTAAAGACTTATTTTCAATTGATAATAAATATCGATAGAAACAAAATTAAAAGAAAAATATGGTATAATACTATTAAGTCAGGTGACAATATATTAAGTAAATAATAATTTATAAAATAGAAAGAACAGAGGAGAGTGTAATATGATTGAATACAAATTTGATACTCAATTATTAATAGAAGGACATAATCTTTCTGAAGATGCAATAAACGAATATATTACAAAGAATATTGAAGGTGATTGTTTGCTTGCGGTTGGTGACGATGAATTAATTAAAATTCATTTTCATACCAATACACCATGGAAGGTGTTTGAGTATTGTACTTCTTTAGGAGAAATTTATGATATCGTTGTAGAAAACATGGAACGTCAAACTATGGGTCTTAAAGGTTAAAGGTATATGAACTTTTAAAAAGAAAAGAAGTTTATAATTGAAATTTGGCAGTTTAGTGTTATATCTAAACCCAAACTCAATGCTAGCTTAAAAGGAGAAAGTATGGAATTTCAAAAGTCAGTTATTGAACTTATAAAGATGAGGACATCAAGCAGATCGTTTGATAAAAAAAACATCGAAAGTGTAACCCTTAAAAAGCTAAAGGATTATATTGAAAAGAGTAATGAAGAAACAAAATTAAGGGTCAGGATTATAGTTACACAAAGTAATAATAATGATTCTGGTAAAGCAAAAAAATTAGGGACATACGGAGTTATATCAGGTGCTAATTCATTTATTGTTGGAATACTTGAAAGAGATGAAAAAAATGCGCTTGAATTTGGGTATTTATTTGAAAAAATTATTCTCTTCGCAACGGATTTGGGGCTTCAAACATGTTGGCTCGGTGGAACTTTTAATAAGAGTAATTTTGAAGAAAATATGAGTTTAGCTGATAATGAATTTATACCTATAGTTTCTCCTGTGGGAATAAAAAAAGAAAAGCCTAGAGTTTTTGAATCAGTTATGAGAACAGTTATTGGTGCTAATAAACGAAAACCATGGAGTGAATTGTTTTTTGAAAAAGATGGTAAAGCACCACTAAGTGAAGATAATGTTGGTCAATATGCTACTGTATTAGAGATGGTAAGACTTGGACCTTCTGCTTCAAACAAACAACCTTGGAGAATTATAAAGGATGAGAATGTATACCACTTTTTCCTTTGCAGAACAAAAGGCTATGGAGTATCTAGTTATGATATGCAAAAAAATGACATTGGTATAGCTAAATGTCATTTTGAGTTATCAGCAAATGAACTTGGCTTAAAGGGCTCATGGGTAGAAATAAAAGATATAAGTACACAAAATGACTGGGAATATTGTTGCAGCTGGTCTAAATAATATTTTTATTAACAAAAAGGGAATTCATTTATTGAATTCCCTTTTAAATTAAGTAGAAATAGTACTATGCTTTTTTGTAGTTGAAGCACCAATCATAAATTTTAGCACTTTCGTTTTTTTGATAACATATGAAATTCCAAGTGATCCAACTAGAATAATTACAAAAAATAATGGGACAACTATAAATGGTGAAATATTTTTATTTGCAATATAATTTAGCATTATGTAAATTAAAGGTGAATGAAATAGATAAATTGCATAACTCTCTTTATCTAAAAATTTTAGTGTTTTGTTACTATTTAAGCTCGTATATTTAAAGCTTATTGTTGATAAAGCTAAAAAATAAAAAATAGCAGAGGAAATATTACTAAATAAATACGCAACATTTTTGGACAATGTACAAATTAAATTATTATTAGATAGCTTCAAAGATAATAATAAAAACAAAAATTGTAGAATAAATGAAGTTGTAATTAAAATAATATTCTTATTTCCTTTAAATTCATATGAAAAAGCTTTCTCGTTTTTTCTAATGATATAACCCAAATAAAAAAACATAAAATAATGTATAGAACTTGCAATTTGGAGTAAGTGTGGGAATTTATAACTAATGATATTAGCACTGGCTATAATGATAAAGCTAGCAGGTGTACCTATTTTGTTGATTATAGGTTCGAATAAGTAAAATACTATAAATATCTCAAATATTGCTAGTAAGTACCATAAATGTCCAGAATCTATGCCAGTAAGGATATATTTATAAATTACTTCTAAAACATTGTTACCCAAATAACCTTTATAACTAGTAAGCATTCTAATTGGTACTACATATAATATTGCAACACAAATGTATGGAACTAATAGCCGTTTTGTTTTATCAAATGAAAATTTAATTTTCTTCTTATATTTTCTACACTCTTTCCTACAATAATAGTACATATACCCTGAGATAAAAATAAATAAAGGCATTTGAAAAATATCCATGTAAGTTTTTAATGAATTAAAAAAGCTGGATTTAATAAGTGGAGTATAAATACCCCAGTTGTATTGATAAACAACCATGCTATGCCCTAAAACAACCATTAAAATAGCAAATACTCTTAGTAAGGATATATTATTTAGATATCCTTGTTTCTTTTGGATTTCCATTAAGCTTCCTCCTATAATGTATAATTTGTGAATTAATAGCTATTATAACATATTTCATTATAATTCGACACGGCTTTCATTGGCCCCAGGTTTTTATATTGCTCAGAACTTAGTTAAATAGTACGATAATAAACATATTATAGATGTAATATGTTTATAATTAGAAAGGAAGGTTTTTATGGAAATGAATATTTATTGCCCATATAAAAAATGAGTGTGATTTAAGGTTATTTATAGGAGGGAAATATGATTAATTTTATTGGAATGGGAAGTGCTTTTAATACAGAACTTGGGAATACGAGTGCATTTGTAAAGAAAAATGACAGCTTAATTCTTATTGATTGTGGAGGAACAGTTTTTCATAAGTTACAAAAGCTAAACATGCTTGATGGACTTAAAAATTTGTATATTCTTATAACACATACACATCCTGATCATGTTGGAAGTCTTGGAGACGTTATATTTTATTCGTATTATATTTTAAAACACAAACCGACTATTTTTTTTCCTCAAAAGGAGTTAATAGAAAGTTTTTTAACTAGCATAGGGGTAAGTGCTGAAATGTACAACCTTTATAGTAATAATGCAGAAGATATAAAGGATATGCAACTTGGAAATTTTAGTATAAACTTTATGCATGTTTCTCATGTTGATACAATACCGACATATGGATTTATAATGAAATTAGATGGAAGAGTGTTTTATTATAGTGGGGATGCTAATGCTATAAGTAACACAATAGTAGATAAGCTAATAAACGGACAGATTTGTAGAATTTATCAAGATACATGTGGATTAGATTATGAAGGGAATGCTCACTTATCATTAAGAAAACTTTGTGATATAGTTCCTCTAGAATTTAGAAATAAGGTTTATTGTATGCATCTAGATAAAAATATAACAGTTGAAGATATAAAGCACAATGGATTTAATGTTGTAGAAATAAATTGATTTTTAATAAGATTAAAGGGAATTTAGTAAATGAATTCCTTTTAAATTTGTGATGATCGAAAATAGTATAAGTGAAATATAAGGAATCCTTTTGATTTTTTTGATAAATAAGAAGGACAAATATACATTCCTGTTGAAATATAAAAGTACTTATAATTTGTATGAAAGTATGGATTCGGTACTTACTGATGTTAAAAAATTTATTTAAGTAATTTAGAAGGAGAATTTAGATGTTCAAAAAGAAATTATTAATATTATTTTATGTTCTTATAGCAGTATTAATGTTCCGTATACCAGTCTTTGCAGCAGAAGATCAGTTGCCAGACAAACCAATTACTAATATTTATGTGCAAGATTATGCCAAATTATTAACAACAGCTGAGATTCAAACGTTAGTTGCAGAGAGTACCAGTTTAAATAGTCAAAAGGGAATACAGTTTGCAATTCTTACTGTAAAAGAGCTTCCTAGCGGGTATGACCTAGAATCATATTCTAATGCAGTATTTAAAAAGTGGGGAATTGGAGACAAAGCGTCCAATAAAGGTTTATTATTTGTCTATGTAACATCTACTGATAATATTAGATTAGAGGTAGGATATGGTTTAGAAGGGGATATTCCAGATATAACGGCTAAAAGTATTCTACAAAAAGTTCATCCAGTATTAAGAGAAAAAAAGTATTCAGAGGCGTTAAATATGCTTTATCCATTAATAAGTGATGCTAAACTTCAAACAGCACAAACACCTAAAGAATCTAAATATACACTTGCTAACCTATTCAAATTAATATTTTTCATTTTAGTTATATGTGCAGCAATATTTAAAGGACCCAATAGACGCAATCGTGGATATGGCGGTGGAGGGTATTATGGTGGCTTTGGTGGAGGAGGATCCGGTGGAGGTTTCGATGGCGGAGGCGGCGGGAGCTTTGGTGGAGGGGACTCTGGCGGTGGTGGAGCGTCTGACTAACCATTTAGTAGATTAAGAAACAAAGAAGACAAATTTTCAAGTGAGTATAATCAAGTCCAATGGAGTTAACATGATTTTAAATTGTTAACTCTATTTTATTAAGAAAAAAATAATAACAGCCAAAATAGTATTAGTTGACCCTATAACCATGGCAAAATTAGTGATTTTATTTTTCCCAGTTTTGTCCTCTTCTTTATTAATAGAATTATGTAATCTAAACCTGTATTTGCTAATAGAAGTACCATTTAAGGTTCCAGCTAAACCAAAACATACTAAGGCAATACTGCCACAAATTTTAATAGATAATATCCAATTGTTTAAGACCTTACCCAACACAATACTAATGAACATTATAATAAAACTTGAAATAATTATTTTTTTAATTTTTACCCACTCCTTAATATCTACTTCAATTAACATCATATTCTATATATTCTAACAATTAAATACTAAAAACATAAAACGTCATAATGACGACATGAAAATACATGAATATACGTAAATATGTTGAATTTATGCAAAGTATCTTGAATTAAAATCTGGAATGTATCCTTTTTGTGTTTTTATAAGTGGTGCCTGTATATTCTTAAGTGCGGGTTTACCACTAATTTGAGCAGTCATCTGCTTTACGGAATCTGCTCCGAAATACTCCTTTATAAAACCAACCTTCTTCAAATCAATAGTCCCAAGCTTTAGACATAAGTTATGTACCTCTTCATCAGTAGCTATTAACATTTCTGAGCATTCATCCGTCCACTCATTATAAAATTGAATCATGTGTTCTAATACCTTGCATACCTCTGATGTATTACGAACAGTAATAGCGCCTATAAAAAGTTCATCTTTCTTACCCAAATTATATAACCCCAATATATACCGAGTATAATAGTGAAAACCAAATAAGCCTCTATTTTATCTTGTTTACTTTTGATTGCTTTTAAATGGACACAACCAAGCGTTTTGATGCTAATATAACGTGGTTAGACATTACTAGTTAAGGACTGGGGGAAAACGTACGATAATATAACATATTAAAAATATAATATATTTATATTTAGAAAGGATGGTTTTTATGGAAACAAGGGGCATTAGAAAATATTTTAGAATTGAATGTAAAACACCAATTTGTACACAAATTTCTATTGTTAAATTTAATGATAAAATGGTTACCACAGGCAAAGGCAATATCTGTGTAGAAAATATAAGCTCTGGTGGCCTTAAGTTTCTTTTTAGTTTAAACCTACCAGTTAGTGATATGATGATTATAGAGTTTAAGTTAGTTATTAAAAAGGTGAGTATTGCTTTTTATGGCTATATTGTGAGAAAAGAAGAAATTGATAAGGATATATATAGATATGGAGTTGAATTTGTTAATAAGACTGATGATGATGATGATGAACATGAACAGTTTTTGAGTAAACTTGATGAGTTAAATAAAAATGGAAATCTAGAGAATTCTGGTATTTGTACATGTGATGTAGATTGTATTAGAAAATGTACGGTAAAAGTTGATAGAAGAATGTATAAAAGATATAAGCTTAATGATAATTTTGTTGCAAAAATGAAAATGCACAAAATTAGTAATAAATCAGGCATTTCTCAGTGGGTCACTATACTAATTGATAATATCTCACGAGACGGCATTCAATTTATTACTGATATTAATTTAGTAATAGATGAGGATACAATGTTAGAATTTAGTATAGTTATTGCTGATATAAAAATTTATGCTAAAGGTTATACATCATGGAGAAAAAGAGTAGAAGAGAATAAATATATATATGGAGTGAAATTAGATATTACCGATTCAGAAAAAGAAAAGATAATTAAAGTTTTAGAGCAAGTAGTGGATTTTTCTTTAGAAAAGGGGATATTAACGCATGAATGTTTTAGATTAAAGTTTAATTATGCGAAGACTGAAAATCATAATTTTGAGAAACTTATATAAAAAAAATTTATAATTATTTTATTTGATTTAAATCACATTCTTATAACTTAAATAAATATAGAATAGAGACATAGGAAAGCAAGAATATGTGAGAATAAAATATTAGGAGGAAAAAATATGAATACTAAATTTTTCAAAAATATTGAAGTTGCAAAGGCATTAGGATTAAAAGAAGAGGTTTTATATGTAGAAAAACAAGTTGTGAGTAAAACATTAACACAAACGAATAACGTTAGCATAACACTATTTGCTTTTGATAAGGGGGAAGAAATAAGTACCCATTCAGCACCTGGAGACGCTTTGGTATATGTAACAGAAGGTCAAGTCACAATAACAATAGGGGATAATGATCCAGCTATTGTGAGTGAGGGTGAAATGATATTGATGCCAGCAAATACACCTCATGGACTCGTGGCTAATGAAAGATTTAAAATGATGTTAGTTATAGTAAATGGATAAGAAAAAGTATAGCAAATTTATTTTGCTATACTTTTTCTTAGGTTAGTGCATATAACAAATAAAGAGGAGCATGCTATAAATAAATAATTAAGGTAGGTACATAAGGTAATTAAACATCATCCAAAAGTGACAAAAACTACCTAGAATTATAAACACATGGAATATTTCATGGAAACCGAACCAGGGGATATTCAAATTAGGTTTTTTTAGTCCATAAATGATACCACCAATACTATAAAAAATTCCGCCTAAAAGGAGCCAGAAAAGTCCACCTATAGGAACAGTTTTAATCATTGGTTTAATTGCAACTATAATCACCCAACCCATTAATACATATAGTATAGTGGATACCGTTCTTGATTTTCCTGTTGATATTGCTTTCCATACAATACCTATTATAGTCAGTCCCCATATAACGCCAAACATACTCCATCCCCATGTACCTCTTAAAGGGATTAAGGCAATGGGAGTATACGTACCAGCAATTAAAAGATATATTGCCATATGGTCAAAATATCTAAACACTTTTTGGGCTTTAGAACCCGCTGGTAACATATGATATAATGAACTCATCGTATAAAGTAATACTAATGTTGTACCAAAAATTGAAAATGATACTATATGCCAAGCAGTAGCTTTTAATGACGAAAACACAACTAATAATACAAGTGCAGCTATAGCAAGTACACCGCCTACAATATGTATTATTCCACTTACCCTACTTTTTGAAATCATTTTTATTTAACTCCTTTTTCCTATGACTGTATCTATTTTATCACTTAAATGTTAAAATTTCATACAAATAATGCAAATATGTTTTAAATGAAGAAGAGATTTTTGTTGTTTATGAATATTATTTTAATGAAAAGTAAAATTAAAGGAGGGTTTATTTTGCTAGATATAAAAAAAGGTGTAAAGAGTTTTTATGTGGGTGATAACGAAGAAGAACCACTTGCTAAGATGGAATTTGTATATAATGGGGATGAGGTAATCATCAATCATACTTTTGTATCTGAGCAATTAAGAGGTCAAAATGTTGGTGGACAATTGTTAGAAAAGATTGTTAGTTTAGCGAGAGAAACAAACAAAAAGATAATTCCTATCTGCCCTTACGCTAAAGCAAAATTGAATAAAAATGATAAGTATTTAGATGTATTAAAAAAGTAAGACGTGAGTGGGACAAATGGGATGAGGGAGTGGAGGGTATGTCAGGGTATATGCAGTTTATTTCTAGGGCTTGGAAAGTATTTGTGGAGCAAGGGGATATGAATAATGAGGTAAGATTAGAAATAGCAGACTCCTGGAAAAGATGCAAGGAATATGGTGTAGATTTTATGAATGGTCGTGGTAATGATGCTTATAGGGTATCTGTAGAGTCTAAAATCAAAGAAAATGCTGAACTTGTTTCCGTAGCCAGTTCTATAATGATGGATATATATAATATTATTAGGGGCTCTGGATTTGCTTTATTCTTATCAGATAGAGATGGATATATACTTGATATAATTGGAGAAATTAATATTATAGAAAAGGCAAATAAACTAAATTTTGTAAAAGGAGCGCTGTGGACAGAAAGAGCAGTGGGCACTAATGCTATTGGAACAGCGCTCCATTTAGATAAACCTATACAAACAATAGGGGCTGAGCATTATGGTATAAACCAACATTCTTGGACATGTTCCTCAGCACCTATTCATGATGAAGAAGGAAATATAATAGGTTGTATAAATATGTCGGGAATTTGTCGTGATGCACATTTACATACCTTGGGAATTGTTACAGCAGCAGCTGAGTCAATAAAAAAACAGCTGGCACTTATTATTTCTTATGACTTATTAAACATAACCTTTGATTCAATTGTAGAAGGTATGATTGTAAGTGATGAGAGTTTTAATATCAAAAGGATAAATGATAGAGCTGAGAATATTTTATGCATAACACAAAACGAAATATTTAAAATGAATATAAAAGAAACATTAAAAGATTTAAATTTTGATAATATGATGTCAAGTTCTAGGCAAGCTTATAATAATATAGAATGTGATTTCCACATAAAAAATAAAAGAATAAAATGTATAATAAATGCAGTTGCTATGAAGGTTAATAATAAATTTATGGGTGTAGTTATAACTTTTAGAGAAACTCAATATATACATAAGTTGGTTAATAAAGTAGTGGGGTATAAAGCGACCTACAAATTTGATGATATTATAAGTGATAATGAAAAAATGAAAAGTGTAATAGAATTTGCAAAGAAAGCTGC
>NZ_CALEVF010000246.1 GCF_937920395.1 uncultured Clostridium sp.
AAATAACTATAAACAATTTTAAAATAAATAGTTGACTTTAACTAGCTGGTCTATACCTTGTAATATTAACGTACCAATTACTATTTTTTACGTTTTTATTCTAAATAATTCTTTTAAATCCATAAGATACTATAAATTGCATATATAAAAAACATGTGTTATACTAGTGAAAATTTACAGTGTTTAAGTATTTTTTTTAAATAAATTTCATATATATAATGTACTAATTTCTAGGAGGTACTTATGGAAGATAACCTTAAGAATAATCTAAGAAAAAATATGCTTATTAAAAGAAAAAACATGTCTCAGAAAGATATATTTACCTATAGCAATAAAATTGTGAACAACCTTATGAAACTACCGCAATTTATAAATTGTAAGAATATAATGTTGTACATAAGTTTCAATAATGAGGTAGATACATACAAACTTGCTAAGTGGTGCCTCAATAATGGCAAAACCGTAATCGCACCCTATTGCATAAAGTCCTGTAGTAAAATAATACCTTTTATAATAAATAACCTTGAAACTGATCTTACTAAATCTACCTTTGGTATAATGGAACCAAAACATGATACATTAATGAAGGCAAATATTCAAAATATAGATTTAATAATAGTTCCCGGTGTAGTATTTGATGTGGCTTGCAATAGAATTGGTTTTGGTGCTGGTTATTATGATAGATTTCTGCCTATGAAAGCGAAAGGTACTCCTACTATTGGCATATGCTATGACTATCAAATAACTGATAAAGTTCCAGTAGATGAATATGATGTACCTCTCAATTTCATAATCACTGAAAAAAGAATAATATCGCTCAAATAAAAAATTAAAACATTTTGTAACATAGTTACTATATTTTATTATACTGATGTTGGAGGTGATTCCTTTGGGAAAAAAAATAGCTGCTTTTTTTGATATTGATGGTACCCTTTATAGGGAAAGTTTAATGACAGAGGTATTCAAAAAATTAATCAAAAGCGAACTAATAGAAAATGATAAATGGTACAAGGAAGTAAAACCCTATTATGTTAAATGGGATAAACGGATAGGTAATTATGATAATTACCTACTTAAAATGGCTGATATTTATACCGAAGCCATAATTGGACTTCATAGATCTCAAATTGAATTTATTGCTCATCAAATTATAAAACAAAAAGGTGATAGGGTTTATACCTATACTCGTGATAGAATTAAATGGCACAAGAGTCAGGGGCATATAATTATAACGATATCAGGTAGTCCGATTGAACTTGTACGAGAAATGTCTATAAAATATGGTTTTGATGATTACGTAGGAACAAAATATGAATTAAACGAACATAACATTTATACAGGGGGTATTGTTCCTATGTGGGATAGTGTTAGTAAAAAAGCTTCAATAGAATACTTTGTATCTAAATATAATATAGATTTAAATAAAAGTTTTGCTTATGGAGATACTTCAGGTGATTATACTATGTTAAAGTTTATTCGTCATCCTGTAGCTGTAAACCCTACAAGAGAACTTCTACTAAACATTCTAGACGACAATGAATTAAAAGAAAAGATTAATATAATTGTAGAAAGAAAAGATGTAGTTTACAGATTACTCCCAGAACACATTCACATATAATGTTTTTACGTTTCTTCTACAAAATAAGCTTTATTTTACTAAAATACTACTATATAATATTATATAGTAGTATTTTTAGTTCCCATTATAAACAACATTTTATTTTAAAGGAGTTATATTATGTTAAAAGATTTATTTGTTAATGCAACAATATTAATTACTTTTATCTTTATAATTAGCCAAATATTTAAGAATGAAATTCTAAACTTATCAATATCATTTAAATATAAATTATTATTTGGATTAACCCAAGGAATCCTAGGTATTATATTAATGTTATTTACCATCCACATTAACCCTAAAGTTATTATGGATCTTCGCCATATTCCAATATTACTTGCTGCTCTTTATGGTGGTGGAATTGCCTCAATTATTGCAGGTGTCTCTATTGCAATCTTTAGAATTAGCTACTTTGGTGTTAGCACTACTGCTATTATAGCTTCTGCTAACATGCTTATTATTGCTATCACTTGTTCCTTTATATCAACGTTAAAACTAACTTCATATAAAAAATGGATCTATATGAACTTTATAGGCTCCTTATTTATTACTATTGTTTATTTATTACTTATTAAGGATTCAATAATACTTCTACATACGCTTGCTTATTTTTGGCTATCTTCTTTAATAATTGGAACTGTAGCATATTATATTTCAAACTACATGAATACTTCAATTAAATTACTTGATAGATTAGAACATGAATCAACTATAGATTTTCTTACTGGTTTAAATAACGTTAGACAATATGATAATGCCCTAAATGAATCCTTTTTAAATGTTATAAATAGAAAAGAGCACTTATCTATTCTTATAATAGACATAGATTTTTTTAAAAAAGTAAACGACACTTATGGTCATTTAGCTGGTGATGCAGTATTACGACAATTAGGAACTGTATTATCTACATCTTCAAGAAGTTTTGATATTGTATCTAGAATCGGCGGAGAAGAATTTTCTGTTATATTACCTGATTGCCCCACTAATCAATCCATGGAGGTTGCAGAGCGCCTAAGATTAGCTGTTGAACTCCATGGATTTATTCTCCCAGATGAAACTAAAATTAACATCTGTATTTCAATCGGCTGTGCTACATACCCCGATAACGTAAAAAGTTTAGAAAATCTAGCTCATGAAGCCGACACTGCATTATACGCTGCTAAACATTCTGGAAGAAATAAAGTATGTCATCCATAGAATAGTTGTTCAATGAAAGGTCAGCAGATATAATGTTCTGATAGTAGAGCATTCGTTAACAGACTCTCTTTCGCACTCATATCTGCTTTCACTTTCATGCTTACAATTTTCTTTATTTATAAGAATAAAAACAGAAATACAAAGACCACTTCCCTTCAAATATTACATGTTGACATGTTAAAAAAAATAACAATTATAAATAGAAACTAAATAGCAAGTTATTTTCTCATAATAAATACTTCCTTATAATTTAACTTCTTGTATAATATCTCCAATTCATTAATTAGTTTTGTGTCTTTATAGTCGTACATAGATGTAGCAGTGTCTGTACCCCTTTCATACAAACATATCTGATTTTTAGATACTTGAGTTGAATATATATATTTACCCGTGTCATCTCTTAACCGAATATCGTAATCACCATCATTTGCTTCTTGAGTACTTACTGTACAACTTAGAGTCTTAATATACTTCACTATATTTTCCATGTCTTGTTTTTTTGTAACTGTTTTTGTCCTACCCAATTCTTTATTTTCACTTCTTATAGTATAATTTGAAAATTCAATACTTTTAGCAGAAGCTATTGGAATATTTCCAAACGGTGTTACCATTTGTTTAATCTCTTGTTTTGCACATGCAGTAACTAAAAAAATTAACCAAACACTAATTACAAGAAGTGTGTACCTCTTTTTCAAAATAGTATCCCCCTAAATTTTGTATTTTTGAGTAACCTTTATCTAATCATACAGCATATTAATATATTTATTCAATTATTTAACAAAAATATATATAGAACGAAAACAACTTAGGGCATATAACAATTATTAATTGTTATATGCCCTAAGAATCTTTTTGATATCTTTTTAAAATCATATTTCATGATAAGTATGTAATTTCTCCGAAAGACTTGCAATATGAAACGTAGAAACTATTGAAATTCAATTTAGAAATTCTTTTTTTACGAATATAAAATTCTCGTAAGACTGCCAGGACGGCAGTCTAATGAACCCGAGGCAGGACGCCGAGTGTGAATGCTAGAGGATTTTATATGAGTAAAAAATTAGAATTTATTAATGAATTTCCTAGTTTCAAGTTCATATTCAAGGCCGTAGGAGAAATTACATACTTTTACCCTATATTTCTTTTAATAAATTAGCCATTTCTATTGCAGTTACTGCAGCATCATATCCTTTATTACCTGCCTTAGTCCCCGCTCTTTCAATCGCCTGCTCAATATTTTCAGTAGTAAGCACACCAAAGATAACTGGAACTCCTGTCTCAAGTGTTACACTTGCAATTCCCTTAGTAACCTCACCAGACACATATTCATAATGAGATGTTGCTCCCCTTATTACTGCCCCTAAACATATTACAGCATCATACTTACCTGACTTAGCCATTTTCTTTGCAACTAAAGGGATTTCAAAAGCTCCAGGAACCCATGCAATTTCGACTTCTTCTTCCTCTACGCCATGACGTTTTAAACCATCTAGCGCTCCCGATAATAATTTTCCACCTATGAATTCATTAAATCTTGCTACTACAACTCCAAATTTTAACCCTTTAGCTACTAATTTACCTTCATATACTTTCATTTGTATTCCTCCGATTAATTTATTATTATTTTAATTTATTATGTTTGAACTTATTTAATATTATATTTATTTAACTGCTAATATAAATGACCCATTTTTTCTTTTTTAGTTCTTAAATAAAATTCATCTTTTTCATTATGATTCATAACAATAGGTACTCTTTCAACTATATCAATACCATAACCTGAAATGCCTGTTATTTTCTTAGGGTTATTAGTCATAAGTCTTATCTTTGTAGCGCCTAATAGTTCTAATATCTGAGCACCTATTCCATAGTCTCTCATATCACCTGGGAACCCTAAAGCCAAATTTGCCTCTAGCGTATCCATTCCTTTATCTTGAAGATTATATGCCCTTAACTTATTTATTAATCCTATTCCACGTCCTTCTTGCCTCATGTAAAGCATGATTCCATTATCCTCTTTTGAGATGGCTTTCATTGCAGCATCATATTGTTCCCCGCAATCACATCTCATAGATCCTAACGCATCTCCAGTAAGACATTCTGAATGTACCCTAACAAGTACAGATTCACTGCTTTTTACATCTCCTTTAACCAATGCTACATGATGTTCTCCATTTATCTTATTTACAAATCCATAAATAGTAAATTGTCCGTATCTAGTTGGCATTTCTGCCTGCGTAATCATTTCTACAAGGCATTCAGTTTTTCTTCTATAAGCAATTAAATCAACTATTGTAATTATTTTCAAATCATGTTTTTTTACATAATCCATAAGCTGTGGCACCCTAGCCATTGATCCATCTTCATTCATAATTTCACAAATTACGCCCGCAGGATATAACCCAGCCATTCTTGCTAAATCCACTGCTGCTTCTGTATGTCCACCTCTCTCTAATACTCCACCCTTTTTAGATGCTAGAGGAAATACATGACCCGGACTATTAAAATCTTTTGGTGTAGACTCAGGGTTAATTACATTTAATATAGTCATTGCTCTTTCTGCTGCTGATATCCCTGTAGTAGCAGCCACTGCATCAATTGACACAGAAAAAGCTGTTCCATGTACGTCTGTATTATTTGTAACCATTGGATTTATATTTAATTTATCTAATCTTTCTTTAACTATAGGCATACATATAAGTCCACGTGCATATTTTGCCATGAAATTTATATTTGCCTGAGTAGCTTTTTCGGCAGCTATTATTATATCTCCTTCATTTTCTCTGTCTTCATCATCTACTACAACTACCATTTTCCCATTTTTTATATCTTCTAAAGCTTCTTCAATCGTGCTAAATTTATACATTTTTCCATCCCCTCATTCGTTATCATCTTCGATGCTATTATCATCTTCGATGCTATTATCATTTTTAATGATGCTATCCTTTGTAATTTTAATATATTAACTACATCCATTCTCATAGAAATTTATGAAAAACCATTTTTCTCAAGGAAATCCATACCAATAGATTTCTTTTCTTTTGGAGTTTCTCTATATTGTAATAATTTCTCAACATATTTTGCCATCATATCGCTTTCCAGATTAACCACTTCCCCTATCTTCTTAGTTACTAAAGTAGTTTCACCCTTTGTATGAGGTATAATTGACACTTTAAAAATATTTTCATCTACATATGCTACAGTTAAGCTAATACCATCAATTGCTATTGATCCTTTATGTACAATATATTTTAATATTTCCCTTGTAGTTTCCACTGACACCCATGTAGCATTTTCCTCAATTGATAAATCTACAATGGTTCCGAGTCCATCAATATGACCACTTACTATATGACCTCCAAGTCTATCGCTAGCCCTAAGCGCTCTTTCTAAATTAACGCATGAACCTTGTTTTAGTTTTCCAAGGTTACTACATCTCATAGTCTCTGCCATTACATCTGTACTAAAGCTATTTTGGTTAAAGTCTGTTACAGTAAGGCACACGCCATTGGTACTAACACTATCTCCAATCTTCATACCACTCATAATTTCTGAAGCATTTACAATAATTCTTGCAGACTTAGCACCCTTTGCTATAGATTTTATACTACCAATTTCCTCAATCAAACCTGTAAACATCTATTCACCTTCCTTGTAACTATTAATTAATGATTTGTTTTTCTACGTAAGCTTCTATCATAATATCTTCATCAAATCTAGATACTTGAGTATCCCTTAGCATAATAGAATCTTTTACATACTCAATTCCTTTTCCGCCTACAGTAGTTTTGCCCGAAGTTCCTCCAAATATTTTAGGTGAAATAAAAGTAATAACTTTGTCAACAATTCCCTCATCTAATGCAGAGTAATTCAATGTACTTCCACCCTCAAGTAGAATACTATCTATACCCATCTCACCAAGTACTTTCATCAAATAGTTTAAATTCACCCATTTATTTTCACTAGGAGTTACGATAACCCTGGCACCTTTTTGTTTAATAGCTTCAATTTTTGTATTGCTTGCAAATTTTGTTGTAACTATAATAGTCTTTGTTTTTTCATCACATTCTAATACCTTCGAATCTAACGGCAATTTTGCTGTACTATCTATAATTATTCTTATTGGGTTTGTGCTCGATTTACCTTTTCTTCTTGTGGTAAGCTCTGGATTGTCACTTAAAACCGTCCCAATTCCCACCATAATCCCAGTTACCTTATTCCTTAATTCATGTACATATTCTCTAGATTTTTCATTACTTATCCATTTTGAATCGCCATTTGCTGTTGCTATTTTTCCGTCTATTGTCATTGCTGTTTTCATAATACAAAATGGTTTTTTCGTTGTTATATATTTTATAAATATTTCATTTGTTTTTCTTATTTCTTTCTCAATTATTCCTGAAGTAACCTCTATACCTGCTTTTCTAAGTATTTCTATTCCCTTACCTGCAACTAGTGGATTAGGATCTATCATTCCGACTATAACTTTTGATATTTTTTTTCTCACTATAGCCTCTGCACAAGGTGGTGTTTTACCATAGTGTGCACAAGGTTCTAGTGTTACATACATTGTTGCACCTTCTACATCCTCTTTTGCATTTAAAAATGCGTTGACTTCCGCATGTGGCCCACCAAAATGTTCATGATATCCTTCTCCAATTATTCTGTTATCTTTTACAATAACAGCACCAACTAGTGGATTAGGATTTACGAATCCTACTGCTTTCTTAGATAATTCAAGTGCTCTGTTCATATAATAACTATCCAAATTATCACCTTCCTAATTCTATAATTATGACATTACGCTTCATAAATATTTCTTTCTTAGTATGTATAGCTTTGGTCAAATTATCATCTGTTATGTTGTTGATTAAAAACATATAAAAATTGAGTAGGAGCTAAATAATTAGTTTATTTAGCGACCTCTCACACCACCGTGCGTAC
>NZ_CALEVF010000247.1 GCF_937920395.1 uncultured Clostridium sp.
AAAGTGAATTCCTCGGAATTCACTTTTGTATTTATAAAAGAAAAAAGAGCCATCTCACAATAGAAATTATTTTCTATTGTGAGACAGCCCCTTTATGTTACTAATTTTTATATATAATATTTATTAGTTTTAATTATGTTACCACCATCTTTAACATACAATATATATATGGGGTGATAACTATGAACAAATTTAAAAACCTACTTTATACTTTAACTTATATCTTATTGATTGAGATATGTCTAATATATTTTTTTTACAAATAAAGATATTAGAATACTTATTTACATTATCTCAGCTTTATAGATTTCATCAAAGGCACACAATTTTTGAACAATACCACTACTCTTAATGTACCTTGGTGCCAGAATTGTATACATTGTTGTACTATACTCTGACTTTTCATCTTCATTATTTTCATCATCTTCATCATCAATCACGAATTCTATATTTTTAACTTTTATACTCACACTGTCAAAATATTTTTCTAATTTTTCTACCATGTTTTTTTTGTTAACATATTGAATTTCTAACTTTAAAACATTAGTGTTTTTAAAAATTTTATTTTCAAAAGTCTTAAGAAATACTAACACTATATAAATACATATTGTTGATAATATAGTTAAAGTATAATAACCTAGTCCAATTGCAAGGCCAATACATGCAACTGTCCATATACTTGCTGCAGTAGTAAGCCCTTTTATTGAGCCTTTATCATGTATAATAGTACCCGCCCCTAAAAACCCTACTCCTGTAATAACTTGTGCTCCTAATCTTCCTATATCTACTTTCATAGCAGATTGAAGCTCTGGATGCATCAAAATCATATTTGTTGTCTCTTGAATAGAATATAATTGTATCATTGAAGTAATTGCCGCACCTAAACATACTAGTATATGCGTTCTAAACCCAGCTGGCCTATTTTTAAACTGTCTGTCATATCCAATTAAACCACCAACTAAAACTGCAAGTGCAAGCCTTATTGCTACTTGATATACTAACATGTACATACCCCCATAACACTGCTTATAACCTTATAATTTAATTCAAGTATTTTAATTCGATATTATTTGATTTTAACCATTCTATAACAAATTCCTTTATGCATTTATCTTCATATTTATACCACGCATTTGTTGTGCATTCATCATCTTCGCTTACATCCATTGTATTTTGTTTATCCATTAGAATATGCTTAAATTTCTTTATAGGTTCCTCGCCTTTTAATGCCTGCGTTAATTCTAATTTTAAATCAGAATTACTAATTTTACTCTTAACATATTCCTTCATAGATTTTATATAAAACTCTTCGTCTATTAGTGGAGTAATTAAATATCTATTTTCCTTATCCTCATTAATTAGTATAGCTATATTAACAAACTCTTTTAACCAATTATCGAAGGTATCTTCCTTCAATGTCCCTTTTTCTAAGGCTAAACTTACTTCTGTAGGAATATATATAACCTCACCAGTAAGCGAATCCAGATAACTTTTTCCTAAATTATCATCAACGTGTGAAATTGTTTCTATAAGTGCTTCCATATCAACCGCAACGTAATTCAAACCTTTTCCTCCTCAAATTTGTACATTAGTTATATAATATTTATAATAAAAAGCCAATAAACCCAAATGGTCTATTGGCCTATTTACTTATTCTTCAAATGTAGATTCATATTCTTCTAGTACTTTTGCGAATTCTTCCTCATCTTCTACTGCAATATATTGTTCTTTATCGTCTACTAATTCTATTTTATAGACAAAAGCATCTTCTTCCTCTCCTATCGGAGCTAATAATGCATATTTATTTTCATCTAATTCAATAATTTCAATTATTTCAAAATCAACCTTTTCTCCATCTTCATCGAGCATCGTAATAATTTTATTTTCTTCCATGACAATTCTCCTTTCAAGCTTAATAAACACATTATACCGTTAACCTCACTAACCTGTCCACATAAAAATACAGATTTAAATTATTTTAACCTAAATCATGATAAATTATACCATAACTATATTAAGATAATACCTTCTACGAATATGATTACAATTTCGAAGGAGATAATTAATCACTATATCCATATATTCCGCGAATAGAAACTTCTCCTGACACAATATGTTCTGTATTACCGCTAGAATTCTCAACAACTAATTCACCTTTATCGCTTATGTCAATTGCTTTAGCTATTCTTACTTTTCCTCTATTTATTAATTGAATTTCTTTATCTATAAGTATAGAATTTTTTCTACATATATCTAAAGTTTCTTTTATACTATCATTTTCTACAAAATCAGTGTAGAACTCTTCAAATATATTTAATATATTTGCAAGCAGTAACTTTCTATCCATAGGTTTACCACTTTCGATCTTAATAGAAGTAGCAACATCTTTTAGATCAGTTGTAATATCTTCTTTTTCTAGATTTACATTGATTCCAATTCCCATAACCAAGTAATTTATATGATCTATTTCTCCACTCATTTCTGTCAATATACCACATACTTTTTTACTGTTAATTACTATATCATTAGGCCATTTAATACTTGTTTTAACCCCCATTTTCATAATAGCTTTTTGAACAGCGGCGGCGCCAAGAAGTGTTATTTTTGATATGTTTTCCGTAATTATATTAGGTCTAAGTATAATTGACATCCATATCCCCTTATATTTTGGAGATAACCAATCTCGGCCTATCCGTCCACGTCCTGAGGTTTGTTCTTCGCTTATAACAACTGTACCATGTACTTTACCACCTTCAGCCAATTCCTTAGCTTTAGAATTTGTTGATCCAATAGAATCAAAATAAATAATATTTTTACCTATACACTCTGTATTTAGATAATTTTTTATTTCCTCGAAGGTAAGTATATCAGGTGATGAAATTATTCTATAACCTTTTCTTGAAATAGCTTCAATTATGTACCCATCCTCTTTAATACCCTTTATATGTTTCCAAATAGCAGCGCGACTAACCCCTAAAACTTCACTAATCTTTTCACCAGACACAAAATTATTTCCACTACCTTTAAGTAACCCAATAATTTTTTCTTTCATAATCTACACACCTTTTTTATTTTATATTAGGGCAAAAATATCTTTTTATCTAATTATAATCTCCTATATTCCTCTTGTTTGTATAGATATTTACCTTTAAGTGTTAGATCTATATCCGCAAGTAACTTATCCTTATCACCTGGCATCGTTCCCGAAAGCGATATATAATTTGAAGCATGATTGCTCCTAAAAATACAATTAGTAACTTCTACATTTTCAAGAAATTCTCTTAACTCAAACATTACTTCATCCTCTGTTAATATATGAAATATATCGTCTTGTACATCTTTATATATAGGTGTTCCATTCTCTAACATCAAAGTTAAAAATCCAACATAATCAGGATTAATAGCACTTATAAGTTTTGCAGACTCTATAGCATTTTCACTGATTTTTTCTCTACCTCCAATACCTGAAATCAAAGTAGTAGATAATTTTATTCCACTTTCTTTAACCTTTCGTCCTGCAATAATCAAATTCTCGGCAGTCACACCTTTATTTATACTCTTTAATATTTCATTACTTCCAGATTCAACTCCTAGATACAAAATTCCAATACCTAGCTCCTTAAGAGCGCGTAGCTCCTCTAATGATTTTGCTAAAATGTCCTTAGGCGTAGCATAAACTCCCACTCTCTCGCACCCTGGAAACAATTCTTTTATCTTTAATAAAATCATTCTCAACTTACTTGTTTCAAGAACTAAAGCATCCCCATCAGCTAAAAATATTCTCTTAACTACACTATAATCTAACTTAGCCTGCTCAAGATCTGCTATAATATCTTTTAACTCACGCACTCTAAACTTCTTATCTTTATACATACTACAAAATTTACATCCATTATGTGAACATCCAATAGTAACTTGTACAATAAGACTATATGCCTCACTAGGTGGTCTATAAACTGTTCCCTCATACTCCATTAAAACTCATCACTCCTCACACTTTTTGATGAAAGATTCAATATTCTCTTTTTCCTCGCAGATTTTTGTCTCATTCATATCACCTCTACCAAGTCTATCGCATAGTGATAACAACGCTATCTCCCTAATGGATATATCAGATTTCATTTCTTCCAAATTTGAAAACGGTAAATTTTTTGTTATAAAAAGAGTTTGCATATGCCACCTAACTAAAGCAGTAACCTGTTTAATTAATTCTTCATCATTTGTCAGTGCGCAAAGAAACCTTTTGCTGAGTTCTGAACCAATTTTATCATGATCATATGATGTTATCTTTCCATCTCTAACTTTTGTAGTAGGTGCTTTCCCTAAATCATGTAATAAAGCTGCCCACATAAAAGCTATTGGATTCTCACTAAGTTCTTTTTTTCTTGCAGCATTATCTATAACTAACATTGTATGTTTCCATACATTACCCTCGGGATGATGGACTGGTGATTGTGGAGTGTCTATCAAACTTCTTAATAATGTATATGGATACAATGTAAAAATATCTTGGTTGTTTAATATTTCATCAAAATAAATAGAAGGCTTAGAATCTTCCATTAAATGCTTTTGAAATTGTTCAAATATTTTCTTCATATATTAACTCCTTTCTGATTATTATTTTTAATTTATATTTTTTTATTGTTTTATAACAAAAAGAGCAAGCTAACCTTACCTAAACTATATACTATTTTAGTTTAGATAACAAATGCCTGCCCTTTTTATTAATATCTTTTTATTAGTTATTCCGACTTATTTCCACCATACTCACTTTTATTAGTTGTATAAACACTATCATTGAATGCACTTTCCTCTATAGTTTGAATAAGTTGGTTTTTAGAATGTGATTTTTGTGATTTCGTATCTTTTTTTATATAATTACGAGAATTATCCTTACTAGCTTGTTCACGAGTCTTCATACTAAATCCTCCTATTTACCTATTATTATAGAATCAAATAATTTTTTATATTCTTGGATTAATGCTCACTATACTTTTTCAGTACTTTTTTAAACTCTTCCCCTTGGCCTATTGATTTATATTCTACTTCGCCATTAACTACAACAGATTTATAAGCATATGCTTCATCTGAATCTTTGGGCCCAACTATTACATAATCAGTTCCATCCATTTTAATAGCGTCGATTAATTCTAAATCAACTTTATCGCCATTTTCATTTAGAACAGTAATTATTTCATTAGTTTTCATATACACACCTTCTCTCATGTAATTACATTTGTTTTTACGTGCCCTCTTATTTTGTGCTTAACTAATTGTTTTATACTATCTATTTTTACGCAAAAAAGTATATATTACGTATAATGCATTGATCGTTTTGCAATACGCGTAATATATACTTTTTATTTCAAATAATATTTTTCATGAATTATAGATAAAAGTTTCTCTTTAGTATTAAACTCCGAGTTTTCTAATACTATGTTTAAAAGAAATTTCAACATACTGCCTATCTCAATTCCTGGACTTATAGAAAATTCATTGATTAAATCTTTTCCACTTATCGCTAACTCTTTTATAGATAGTGGAACCTTAGATTCTATAATATCTATCGTCTGTTTCTCAACTTCATTAATTTCATCTAATCTAATTTGAGGAAAGCGTGACCCTAAAGCATCTGCTCTTTGCAAAACAAAAAGGTCAAATATTAATTTAGTGCTGACTCTATTAATAAGACGTTTTACGGAAATAACTGTCGGTGGATTTAATATATTCATATGCTCTTTCACTAAAATCTCCACTTCAGTTATACTCTCATTATCAAATTTAAGTCTTCTAAGCATTTTACCAGCTATTATAACTCCCTTTTTATCATGACCATAAAAATGCCCTATGCCACTCTCATCCATAGTAAAACAATCCGGTTTAGCTATGTCATGAAGTAGTCCTGCCATTCTTATGTTAAGAACCGGTGGACATTTTTCTACAACCGCCATTATATGTGAGAATATATCTTTGTCATTGTTGGGATTCTTTTGATTAAATCCTACTGTCGCTTGAAGTTCTGGTAATATGACCTGTAACAATTTAGTATCCTCTAATAATTTAAAAGCTTTTGTAGTATTATTGGATATTAACATTTTACATAGTTCATCTCTAATCCTTTCATTACTTACATTTGATATAAGGTTATAATTGTTTTTTATAGCAATCATAGTTTTTTCTTCTATATCAAAATCTAGACTAGCTGCAAACCGTATGGCCCTAAGCATTCTTAATGCATCTTCCTTAAATCTTTTATTAGGTTCGCCTACAGCTCTAATTATTTTATTTTCTAAATCTTCAATACCTTCAAAGTAATCTATAAGACCATCTGACGCGTTGTAAGCTAAAGCATTTATGGTAAAATCACGCCTCGCTAAGTCCTCTTGTAGATTTGAAACAAAAGTTACGACACTTGGTCTTCTATTATCCAAATATTCACCATCAATTCTATAAGTTGTAACCTCGTATCCAACAGCATTTATCATAACAGTAATTGTCCCATGTTTTATACCTGTAGGTATTGTTTTATCAAAACTTTTAATTATTTCTTGTGGCAGAGCATTAGTAGTTATATCATAATCCTTAGGAAAAGTTGTTCCGATTGTAGCATCACGTACACTCCCACCGACTATATAAGCTTCATAACCGCTATTTTTTAAAGTATCCAATATTGTTTTCACATCATTTGGTATAAACATAATTCCTCCATATATTATATTATGCTTTATCATTTGCATAACTTTTTATTTTTATCATAATAACTTATTTAAACATACATTGCTATAGGTATAATCTCAATTACTGGTCCATCAATTACAAGATTATTTGAATCATAATCTCTAATTAAAGTTGTATCTTTTAGAAACCTGTTTTTAAACTCTTTAAAATACTCCTCATTTAAATAATCAAAATATGTTCCACTAAGCAAATCAATATTATTTATTTCAGTTTTGTTATTATCCGGAATTTTTACCACCTTACCAAGGACAGTAATTCTGGCTCCTTCAATATAATCTAAATTATCTGCCATATGTTTTATCTCGAGCGGCACTATAACTTTTGTATTACTATTTCCAATATTACCACTAATAAACTTTATACATTTTTCAGTTTTGCAGACTTCCATATCATCTTTTAAAACTTTTAAGACTTGCCTTTTAACTTTATGTTCTGCAGATTCATCACCCTTCTCTAGTGGCTCAGGTGAAAAAGCCATTTGCATTTCCATAACTCTAATTATATCTTCTATATATTCTAATACTGGATTTTTATATAATTCGCAGGTGAACTGAACAAAATCAAATTCTTTTATATTTGTCACATCACTCTCACTAGTTATGATCTTTAACATATTTTGCTCATTTAACATGTTCTTTAATCTAGACAAAATTGTTATTACAATTGAAACTCTTTCTTCAATTTTCTGCGATGTAAATTCATTTAAAAATTGAACATTTAAGTCACCTTCCATTATTTTACCACAGGTGGCTTCATATAATGGTGTATTTGTGCTAATCGTTAACAGCTTTCTTGAACTTTCACTTTTTATTTCTGCAAATTCTTCAATTACAACTGTATATAAATTGTTAATCATATCTCCATTAGTATATAAAGGTATCAGTGCTCTGTTATCCATAATTTCATACCCCCATAAATCGTTGTTTTCAACACTGCATCACTTTCAGTGCTGTATCACTGAAAGTATTTCTATATAAAACAATACTCATAACTATTTTATATTATTTTTTATAATTTAGAACAATAATTTATAATGGAGTCTTTATTTATACAACCAAGTACACTATTTTTTCTTTAGTAATATTGATTTCACAACTACAGTTTCACCATATTTCTGCCTCAAACTATCTATTGTTTTATCTATCGCTCTTTTCTTTTCATCGCGTGTATTATCAATATCAAAAATAGATATTTGTTTAAAATTATCATTACATAAATTATTAAGAGAAACCCCCAACAATCTTATGGGCTCACCTCTCCATAATTCATCAAATAGAGTCCTTACTGTTTTTAATATTTCCTGAGTTTGATCCGTAGACATTTTTAATGTTGTACTACGTGAATAATCAATAAACTCATTATTTCTTATAGTTACTGAAATAGAATAACAACACTTTTTTATATTTCGTAATCTACTAGCCGTATGTTCCACTAATTCTAAAAGAACTATATAAGCATCGCTTCTATTTTTAATATCATTTGCAAGTGTTGTTGAATTGTTTATTCCTTTGAGCTCTCGAATATCAGATTTCACCTCTCTATTATCTATACCATTAGCATATTCCCACATCATTCTACCACTGCTTTTAAAATGATATTTCAAAAAATCCACATCATACTTCGCTAAATCTCCTATTGTAAATATGTTTAAATTATTAAGCTTTGGGACACTTCTACGCCCAACCATAAATAGCTCTCCCACTGGAAGATGCCACAATTTTTTTTCTACCTCATTTTTATAAAGTGTATGTACTTTATCCGGTTTTTCAAAATCAGATGCCATTTTAGCTAGTAGTTTAACATCTGACATTCCAATATTTACGGTAAACCCTAGTTCACACTTTATCCTATCTTTAATATCATATGCAAGTCTTAGTGCCGCTTCCTTAGAAGTATTATAACTTGTCAGATCTAAATAACACTCATCAATAGAGAATTTTTCAATAATCGGTGTATAATCACCAAATATTTTTCGCATAGCTTTACTACAACTTTCATATAACTTAAAGTCAGGTGATACAACAATTAGGTTTATACATTTCTTTCTTGCAGTAAATAAGCTCTCCCCTGTTGTTATTCCACTCTTTTTAGCTATCATAGATTTTGCAAGAACAACCCCTCTACGTGACTGTTCATCTCCACCTATTACAGCAGCTACATCCCTTAAATCAATTTTCTCTCCTTGTTTTAGACTGTTTGCAGCACTCCAAGAAAGAAATGCTGAATTAACATCTATATGAAATATAAGTTTTTCATTAAAGTTAGTCATATACTCTCATCCTTTTTATAAACATCTATAAGAAATATAATTTATATCTACATATATTATATATAATTTTCATACAAAAAAGCAACCTATCCTTAGTTTAGGAATAGATTGCTTGTTTTAAAAGAAATTGCTTTTACTTATCGATTAAGGTATGTCTTATGCTTTTATATTGTTTTTTATATATTCCTTTATCTCATCTGAATCACCAAATGTAAGTACTGGTGCCGATAACTTTTCACATTCTTTAAAACTTGAATCTGTAATAGTTTTGCGTGCTCCTAAAATTGAAGCAGCACTCATACTAAATTCATCTAGACCAAATCCAAGAAGTACAGGGATAAGATTTGCATCTCCTGCCATCTCACCACACATATTTACAGTTATTCCGGCTTTATGTCCATTATCTATTACTATTTTAATAAGTCTTAAAACAGCTGGATGATAAAAATCATATAAATATGATATTTTCTCGTTCATTCTATCTACTGCCAAAGTATATTGAATTAAATCATTAGTACCAA
>NZ_CALEVF010000248.1 GCF_937920395.1 uncultured Clostridium sp.
CTCTTTCCCTACACGACGCTCTTCCGATCTGTACGGTCTATAATGTTAATCTATACTATTTTTACAACTACATTCTCATCATTACATATAAGTCTAATCTGATTTCCTAGTCTTGTTGTTTTTAATGTTACAGTATGTCCCCACAGCTCATGTATATACCTTAATGTAGCCTCTGCATAAGCTGAATTTAATTCCCTCCCATCATAAACATGCTCCAGCATTAGTGTTTTGTCTTTTTGAGACATTTCTGTTACTCTAATAACGGGGATGCTTCCTGCTCCACAAGAACTAGCTAGCGTATTTCTAATGCTTTTAAAACCATTATCATCTGCAACCTCTTTAACTACATAATTTCCATTAGTTGCAGCATATTCAAATAGATTAAGTTCTTCACATAATTCCTTTGTTAAATATTTTCTTAAAAAAGATTCATCTCTCTCTATTGCCCTAACTTCAAATATTTTATCCATTCCATATCTTTTTAAAATATCTTCAAATATCTTAAACCCTATGAAATATGGATTTATAGATCCTTGCCCTGGAGCTATAACATCATTATGACGTTTAATGAATTCTAAATGAAGTCCATCTGGTAATTTAAGTTGCTTCACTAAATTATAATGCCAAAAGCTAGCCCATCCTTCATTCATAATTTTAGTTTCTATTTGAGGAATAAAGTATGAAGTTTCTTTCCGTACGATTTCTAGTAAACTTTTTTCCCATTCCTCTATATCACCATATTTTATTATAAAATATAAAAGATCATCTTCTGGTTCTAATGGTATTTTATTTATCTCTGGAAATTCTAATTTTGCATAAGCGTCTAAATTGTTATGAACTTTATTTTTATTTTTGTAATCATCTAAAATCCTTTGTTTTAAAACTTCATCAGATATTCTCTTTGCCCCAATAACTCTGTTTGTTTGAAACTTTATTGCATGAGCTGCATCTAGTATTCTCTCTACCTTTTCATATCCTATACTTGGATCATTAATAAAACTTCTTACCTTGTCTGCATGAAACTTAAACATTTCAACAGTAGATGCTGCTCTTGTACCTTCTTTAAAAAGCCTATTATTTTTAAAGAAATCATTATGTCCATAAACGTGAGCTATAGTCAATATCTGTAATAAAAGTGTATTTTCCTTCATTAAATATGCTAAACAAGGATCAGAATTTATAACCATCTCATATGGTAACCCGCTTAAATTATATTTATATGTTGTACTATTTTTTTCATATGATTTACCAAAACTCCAATGAGGATAACTTGAAGGCATCCCAAAATAGGATTCGTAAGCTAACATATCTTTATATCCAATCATTTCGAATTCTTGAGGATAGTAATTAAGCCTTGTTTGTTTTACTATATCCTCAATTTTTTCATTCCAGTCTTCTAAATCTTTTATGGTATAATCCAAGCCCATATCACTTCACCCCATCTTTTTTTAACATGTATTTAAGACCTTCCCATAAATCTTGTTTTTGCTTTATTTCTATCGAAAGAAAATTTTCATTATCCACCCCCTTTGAAAAAACATCTTTCATAGAAGTAGCGTAATAGCTATTCATAAGCTCTGCATAACCAAATAAATTACTTACCTTACAAATATCTTTTGCAGCCTTTATGGCTTTCTCATTGTCTTCTTCCCAATTATCTCCATCACTTACGTAAAAAACATACACATTCCAATTATCAGGATTATATCTTTTATCAATTATTTCTAAAGCTTTATTTAGTCCACTAGAAATATACGTACCCCCTGATTCAACTTTATGAAAAAAATCAACTTCATTTACTTCCTGGGCAACCGTTGTATGTGCAATAAAACTAACCTCTACATTTGAGTATTTGGATTGAATAAATTGAGATAGTATAAAAAAGAATGAGCGTGCTAAATATTTTTTTGTAGTATCCATTGATCCCGATACATCCATCACACATAAAATAACTGCATTTGATTCCCTTTTTAAAACTTTCTTAACTCTATGATATCTTAAATCTTCATTTTTGAATGGCAATCTTTCAATTTCATCACCCTTAAATTCTTCCATTAAAGCCTTATTCTTTGCCTGCTCCCTTTTAATTTTTTCGGCTACTGTTCTTTTTTTAGCAAGACGCGGATTAATACCATGTTTTTGATACCCTGCTCTTTTTAGACCATTCTCCGTTAGGACTTCTGAAAATTTCTTCTTATCCAATTCAGGAAGTTCTAAATCCTCTAAGAGATAATTTAATGCATCTTCAAGGGTTATCTCAGTTTCATAAATGTCTTCCCCTTCTTTGTCCCCTGCTTTACCTGAGCCTTTTCCTTCGCCCTCTGCTTTTTCTTTCCCTATTACTTGGTCTCTTTTTTCCGAGCCATCTCCGCTTGCGACTCCACCCTTATTTTTGCCAAAAATAAATTCATATTCTTTCAATCCTTTTATTGGTATCTTAATTTTTTTATCCTTGCTTTGACCAATAATACTCTCTTCGGATAATATATCTCCCAGATTTTCTTTTATAGATTTTTCAACAAGCTGACGGTGCCTTCTCCTGTCCTCTGAAGCTCTATCGTGCTCTATGGGAGTTACATTATAGTCTCTAAATATTGCCATGATTCTAGTCCTTCCATAAATTGTTAGCTGCATATTTTAGTATTACATCACAACAATGATCACAATAACCATTAGCCTTCATTTGCTCAACCATTACATTATATTTTTCATCTTGATCCTTATCACGAACTCTCGACCTAGTTATAATTCTTGACAATTCTTTTACAGAACTTGTTAGTTTCTTTTCTATCGCTTCCTTTAAAGGCTCATATGACTCATATTTAATTTTTCCACCATTTCTAACCACATAAAACATATATGAAGTTACGTCACTTCTAAAACCCTTAGATGAGCTCTCAGATATTCCAATCTGTTCTTCTATTGACCTCATAAATGATTCGTCCGCTTGAAGTTCCTCACCAGTAGCTTTATCCTTTAATTTTGACTTATTCACAAAAGCTTCTGCATTATCTATATAGTTATCAAATAAACTTTCGGCTTGTTCCTTATAACTGTGGATAAATGCCTTAGTTACTTCTTTCTCCAATATTTTGTTATACTCTTTTCTAATACTATCTTGAATGAATCCCATATACTTCTTCTTTTCATCTTCAGCTATATCCATTTCTCTAACAGATTTAATTATACTTTCCATAATGCTTAGTGGATTTATACAATCTGAATCAGAATCAGAAATAGCATTGTCAATAGCCTTTACTATAAATCTTGTAGAGATTCCGTGCATACCCTCGTCGAGTCCTGCTTCTTCTCTTAATTCACTTATATCTATTTTCTGAGTAGTTCCATTTTCCACTATTTCTTCACCATTATATATCTTAAGCTTTGTTATAGGATCTACCTTATTTGATGGTTTAAACCTTGAGAGCAATGCAAACATTGCTGCTATTTCAATAGTATGTGGTGCTATATGAGGTTTAAAATTACTCTTTTTAAGTATTTTATCATAAATTTTAATTTCTTCATTTAGCTCAAGGCAATAAGGAACTTCAACCTTTACAATTCTATCTAAAATAGCTTCATTTGTATGATCAGACTTAAATCTATTCCATTCAGCTTCATTAGAATGGGCGATAATTATACCATCAAAGTAGATCATAGAGCCCTTTCCTGGTGATGGTATTGATTTCTCTTGAGTTGCTGTTATTATAGTGTGAAGGTACTCAACATCATTTTTGAATACTTCTATAAATTCCACCATTCCTCTGTTACCAACATTAAATGCTCCATTAAGAGAAAAGACTCTTGGATCATCCTCTGAATATATATCCATTTTGGATATATCAACGGAACCTGTCAAAATTGAAGTATCTTGATTATTAGGATCTACTGGTGGTACAACCCCTATGCCTTTTCTTGATCTTACAGAAAATGAGGTAGTTGTAACAGGAAATTTTTCATATTCTCCATTGTATTCATGGATTAATTTATATTTGCATGCTGGGCAAAGATCTCCTTCAATTTTCACATCGAGCATTTCTCCAATTTCTTTTCGTAAATGTTTTGGGATTAAATGAAGTGGTTCTTCATTCATAGGGCATCCTTTTAACACATATACCGGTTCTGTATTTTCAAATGCATTCTTCAAAGCTTCCACAAGTGATGATTTTCCAGCTCCTACTGGTCCAGCTAAATACAATACTTGCCTAGATTCCTCTCCCTTCATAGATGCAGAATAAAAATAACTAACTAGTTTCATTAGTACTTTATCAATTCCAAAAAAGTCATCCTTAAAAAATGCATACCTTCTTATAACATCATTACCATATATTTTTCTTATTCTTGGATTTTCTTCAGGTTTTAAAGTTTCAAATCCACCTTTTATTATTGTGTCATACATCCTCTTATGTGATAATTTAGCCTTATCAGGATCTGCCTTAATAATATCTAAATATTCTAAAAAAGTTCCTTCAAATTTATTCTTAACTTTATTTTCTCTATCATTTTCTATTATATTTTTAAAATCCATCTAATACCTCCCAAAATAAAATTATTTTTAATAATATTAAATATATGCAAGACCATCCCCCTAAAATGATTAAAAATAAAAACTTATGAAAATTTAAATATATAACTATAAATAAACTTCTTCATTTTTTAAACTCCTCCGACATATATATAATAAAAAAACACAAACTCACTATAAAAGTGAGTTTGTGTTTTTTAATTATCAAATCTATCAACCTTAAATAAACTTAAATCTTCATTGTATTTCCCTAAATATAACTCACTAAGCATCATTCCTCCGAGCATTGAAAACAATATTCCATTTGCACCATACCCCAAGCAATACCACAACTTATTATTATCTGGATCTTTTCCTATAAATCCTAAATTATCTTTTGTGGATGCAAATGCACCACAATATTTATATTCTATTTCTATACCTTTAATATCGTTAAACATGAATTTCAGCCTTTGCTCTAATATGTTATATTTTTCATTTGCAGCTTTCTCATTAAATATATCTGGGACAAATTTTATATCTTCTCCGCCTATAATTATTCTATTATCCTCTGTAGTTCTATAATAATTATATGGTAAATTATTATCGCGAATAAGCGCTCTTTTGTGCCAACCCGAAAAGTCTCTAACAGGTTTTGTTGCAATATTAAAGGTAGTAGTTTTAGTTCCAAAGTTTCTTTTGCTAAATAACCTTGTATTATACCCAGTAGCTACTATAACGATTTTCCCCTTTACTTTATTACCATACGTAGTATCAATAAGTACCCCCTTATTTTCGTAATTTACAGATGTAACCTCTGTATTCTCGTAAACTCTAACTCCTCTTTTACAACATATATCAAGTAGCTGATGAGTATACTTATATGGGTCAAATTGTGCTCCACCATTATTACAATATACTCCAGCTTTTAAATCAAATTCAAAAGGATTATTAATCTCATTAATAAAGTCTACATCAAATTCATTTTCTTTTCGAGTTTTATACTCTTCATATATTTCATCAATTTCTAATTTTTTAGAAGTATATAATAATGTATCTTTTTTTCTATAATCGCATGCATTTCCATATTCATTTATAATATTATCAATCTCTTTTAAAGCCTTAATCCCTAATTCATAGGACCTTAATACATCTTTTTTAGTTGTAGCTTCCATTAAATCATTGAGCTTATCATCTAGTTCATACTGAAGTAATGAAGTTGTGAGTCCCGTACTACAATAACCTATTCTATTTTTCTCGAGTATAACACTTTTGATATTAGCTTTTGAAAAATAGTACCCTAAAATGCTTCCTGTAACTCCTCCACCTACTATTATAACGTCTGTTTCTATGTTTTCTGTTAAATAGTCATACTGTTTTGGTACTTTGTTTGTTTTTGTGAATATAGGTTCCCCTTGTACATATTGTAAATTCATCGTATACCACCTAACTAATTATATTTTTTTATAAACTATCCAAATTACTCTAATTTAATAATGCAATTTATTTATTAACTTTAAATATAGTGTTTCTTAATTGATATTTCTATATACACATAATAAATATTAAGATAATATTTTTATGTTACAATATAAATTAGAGTTAGTATAAATATAAAATGTAAATCAGATTAACTTTGTATTTTATATTATCATAACCCTTTCGATAGCTGACAAAAGGAGATGTTTAAATTTGGAAAAGTTGTACTATGAAGATCAATATAAAACAGAATTTACAGCTGAAATAATAGATATAATAGAAAAAGAAAACAACTATCATGTTGAATTAAGCAGAACATATTTTTATCCAAAGGGTGATAACCAACCAAGCGATACAGGGCATATAAATGGATCTTTAGTTACGCATGTATACGAAGAAAATGATAAAATATATCATGTGTTAAACGTAAAACCTTTGAAAATTCATAAAGTTAAATGTAATATAAACTTTGATATTCGATATGATTATATGCAGCAACATTTAGGTGAGCATATACTCTCCACGTGTATTTCTAATTTATTTAATATAACTACTATTGATTTTCACCTTGGTTTAACTTCTTCAACTATTGATCTTGATAAAACTATTAGTATAGATGGCATTAGAGCTTGCGAGAAAAAGGCCAATGATATAGTTAATGAAAATATCAAAATAGATGTTCTATATTTTACAAAGTCAGAATTAAAAAAATCATCGTTAAAGAATGTTCCAGTAAAGCCCGGTGAAAAAGTTAGGGTTGTTAAAATCGGAGATATTTGTGCTTTTTCATCACAAGATATATATCCAAGTTTTACTATTGGAGTTCAATTAATTAAAGTTATAAAATTAGAAAAATATAAAACTGGGGTAAGAATTGAATTTATATGTGGGAAAAGAGCGGTTTCTGATTATATTTTAAAATTCGAAGCTATTGATAAAATGTCTAAACTACTATCTTGTAGTAATGATACTGTTATATCTAAAGTTGATAATCTTACTGATGAGCTTACTAAGGCACTTACTCTTAACCGATCACTAAGTTCAAAAGTTGCTACATATGAAGTTCAAAACATGTTAAACGAAGCTGAAAAAATAGGTGATATTAGGATACTTAAATTCATTTATGATAAAATGGACCTTAAATATGCTACAATGTTAGCAACTAAATTAGTAACATCGCCCAAAGTTATAGTTTTATTTGGTGTAAAACTTCAAACTAAAGCAAACCTCTTGTTCATGTGTTCAAAAGATTTAAAAATTGTAAGAATGGATTCTCTTTTAAAAGACGCAATAACTCTTATAGATGGTAAGGGTGGTGGGAGTGAATTTTCTGCACAAGGTGGTGGTAAAAACAATAATAATTTAGATTCCGCACTCAATTATGCATTAAGTAAAATCAATGAAAATATAAAACACTCCCATTATTAATCATCCTATACCTTACTCATTTTTATTTAAAATTTTTGGTACTTTAGATGCTCGTAGTCTGTGTGCATAATGCATTTCTGATCCTAATAATGGCCTAGCATAGTTTATAAACGCTTCAGTCACATTATTGCATTCACTATTAATAAAATTATCAGGCATTACTTTTGTCTTGCCTGCTACAAGGTCCAGTGGAGTAAGTCTATAATCTACAGAATAATGTCCTGTTCTATGAATAGTAATCGAACCACCCACATTATCCCAAAGTGCATATTGTGCAGCTTTTTCTCCTACTTCACGAGCTTCATTTCTATCCACATCTGATACACATCCCATAAAACACCTTTGAGGATATCCAAATGTATCTGATCTAACTCTTTTAATATTTAGATGATTTTTAATGTACTTACCTAAAAGGTCTCCTAATGCCCCCGTTCCTGAAAGTTGTATGTTTCCGTGAGCATCTTTTTCTACTTTATCCATAAGACTTGCAATTATCGGTACCCCTTTTTCATCTTGAATGCCTTCTGAAACAGCTATTACACATCTTCCATATTTATCATAAACATTTTTTACATCAATCAAAAATTGTTCTATCTTAAAAACTCTTTCAGGTACATATATTAAATGCGGTCCGTCATCTTCGTACTTTTTAGCGAGGGCTGCGGCAGCCGTTAAAAAACCTGCATGACGCCCCATTACTACTCCTATATAAATTCCTGGTAAAGCTCTATTGTCAAGATTAGCTCCAATAAATGCATTCGTAATATATTTAGCTGCAGATCCATATCCAGGAGTATGATCATTAATCATGAGATCATTGTCTATAGTTTTAGGTATATGAATTGCACGGAGTTCATAATTTGAAAGTATAGCTTGCTGATTTACTATCCTAACTGCATCTGATGAGTCATTTCCTCCAATATAAAAGAAATATCTTATTTCATGAGCTTTAAGGACCTTAAATATTTCCTTACAATATTTTTCATCTGGCTTGTCTCTTGTAGATAAAAGTGCAGATGATGGAGTCATTGCCACCTGCTCTAAATTATGAGTTGTCTCACGACTTAGATCATGAAAATTTTCATTAACTATACCATTTACACCATTTATAGCACCATATACTTTTGTCACCTGCGCAAATTTTCTTGCCTCAAGTACCGCACCAACTAGTGATTGATTAATAACAGCAGTTGGTCCTCCCCCTTGTGCTATTAAAACTTTACCCTCAATTATCATAATTCTCCCCCCTCATATTTAGCTATTACCCTTTTAAATTTATTTAACTTAGTATTGGTGTTTAATTTGTATAATATTAGTGAACTTTGCTCACTATAATATATATATATTATAGCATATTTGTATTTTATTACATTAATTATATAAATTAAAACAATATAAAAGCCTAACATATTATTAATCATATTAGGCTTCATATAGTTTTATTTTTGTTTAATTTTCACTATCCTTTATTTCATTGCTTCAACTAATTTCTCCGTTGCTTCTTTTACATTCTTCTTAGCAAGAATATCTGAAATCACAGCTACTCCATCAATATTCGCTCCCTTTAATAAATCAACATTTTTATTCGTAATTCCACCGATAGCAACTACAGGTATAGAAATATTATCTTTTATTTCTTTTAAAGTAGACACAGAAACCGCGCTTGCATCATCTTTAGTAGTTGTAGGAAACATTGCACCAACGCCTACATAATCTGCGCCTTCTTTTTCTGCCTCTATTGCTTCCTCAAGCGTTGATGTAGAAATTCCAACTATCTTATCATTTCCTATTATGCCCCTTGCAATGCTAGCCGGCATATCGCTTTGACCCAGATGAACCCCCGCAGCATCTATAGACAAAGCTATGTCTATTCTATCATTTATAATTAGTGGTACATTATATTTGTCAGTAACTGCTTTAACCTTTGATGCAGTATTATAAAATTCTAAAGTGCTTATGTCCTTTTCTCTAAGTTGTACCAATGTAGTTCCACCTTTTATAGACTCCTCCACTGCAGTATATATATCAGTATCCACAAGCATCTCTCTATCTGTAAGAAGATAAATACTGTAATTAATTTTATTCTTCATTTATTTTACTCCTTTTATTTATTTCTATATCACATAAATTATACATAGCGTCTATCATTTTCACTCTAAATGTTCCTGAACCCTCAATTTTTTTATCTAATCTTTCGTAGGCTGTTTCTCCAGCTATGCCCATTGAAACAACTCCGGCAAGAGCCGCTATTAAATTATTATCTCCTGCTCCTAAATAACAACCAATAACTGCAGTGCACATACAACCAGTACCTGTAACTCTGGACATCATTTTATGACCATTTGATGTAGTATAAAGAGTTTTTCCATCTGTTATAATGTCTACCTCGCCTGTTATAGCTACAACTGTATTAAATTTATAAGCAAAATTTCTTGCCATTGCTTTTGCCTTTGTAAATTCATTACTTCCAGCCACAAAACTCTCTGATGCATCTACACCTCTTGTTACAGTATCTATACCATATATTGATTTTATTTCGGATAAATTCCCTCTTATTACTGCAAGTTTTACTTCACTCATAATTTTTTTACAACTTTCATTTCTATAGCTTGTCGCTCCTACTCCCACAGGATCTAATATAACTGGTATATTTAATTCATTTGCTTTTTTCCCTGCCGCTATCATCGCCTCTATTGAACCAGTAGTTAGTATCCCAATATTTAAAACAAGCGAAGACGCAAGAGATACCATCTCGCGAACTTCATGAATATCCTCTGCCATAACCGGTGAGCCACCTATAGCGAGTGTTATATTTGCACAATCATTGATAGTAACATTATTTGTTATTTGGTGAACCAAAGGGGTCTTTTCTCTTAAATAATTTAATAATTTAATTATTTTGTTGTTAATTTCCATTTTGACATCATCCTCCAACTTATTAAATATATAAATCCTGTAATAACCATATCAGGCATTGTAGCTCCTAGTACTAAATCAAGTTTTATAAACCAATAATAAAGTATTATTCCTATAATCCACACAAAAATTGCTCCCCAGTTTACAAGTATATTAGAATGCACTTTTGTATTTTTCTTTATTATAAAATAATCTGTAATTAAAATAGCAAATAATGGTGCAAATACTGACCCAATAGCATATAAAAAATTTTCATAATTTTCCATAGGGATTATTACTGCTGCAAGAGTTCCAATAACTGTCATAATAATACCAATCTTTTTTTCTCCAAGTTTTGGTATTATATTTAGGAATGAAACTCCTGCTGAGTACACATCTAAGAATGTAGTAGTTACTGTAGATAAAACTACTATTCCAAGTGCTGCTATTCCTAAATTTGCTGCAAGCATCATAACCGAAGGATCTGAATTTTTAGATACAATAGCTGCTCCAAGTCCTATAATAAACATCCATGAGCTTCCAACGAAATACCCAATAAAACTTCCATAAGCTCCTGCCTTTTCGCTCTTTGCGAATCTAGTATAATCTGCGATTAGAGGTAACCATGAAAGTGGCATAACTATACTAAGTTCTAATGCGCCTCCAAAAGAAATTCCACCAGTAGCTGCTTTTGTTAAAAGTGTTTTATCTTTGAATATTATTGATCCCAGTATCAATGTAAGCATAAAAAGTAATGATACAGCTGTAATATTCAATTTTTTCATGCCCGCATTTCCAAAATAAAGCCATAATACTGTAAGTAGGCCAATAAAAACTATATATACTAAAACATTATTTACGTTCCATAAGCTTTGTGATATTAAATTTACTGAACTTGCTGCTACCTTAATCATAATTGCAGTCCAACCTATTAGCTGAAGTATATTTAAAATTGAAAATAA
>NZ_CALEVF010000249.1 GCF_937920395.1 uncultured Clostridium sp.
AGACAGGAACACTTACTGAAGGAAAACCAAAGGTAACAGATATAGTTACTGTAAAAGGTATGAGTGGGGATTATTTAATTCAGATAGCAGCCACCGCAGAAAAAGGGTCAGAGCATCCACTTGGTGAAGCTATTGTTAAAGAAGCTGAGGAAAGGCGTATGGAGTTAAAAAAATCAACAGGATTTAAGGCTATTCCAGGGCTGGGTATTGAGGTGATCATTGATGACAATATAACTTTATTGGGCAATAAAAGACTTATGGATGAAAGCCATGTCTCCTTAGAAAACTTAGAGAATGTATCAGATAAACTCGCGGGGGAAGGAAAGACACCTATGTTTATTGCTATTAATGGTAGATTAAGTGGAATAATTGCCGTAGCAGACACAGTAAAAGAAAATAGTAAGAAAGCTATAGAAAGACTTCATAGTATGGGAATACAGGTTGCTATGATAACTGGTGATAATAGAAGGACAGCAGAAGCTATTGCCGCGCAAGTTGGTATTGATACAATACTAGCAGAGGTACTACCAGAAGATAAAGCAAATGAAGTTAAAAAACTTCAGGCAGAAGGCAGAAAGGTGGCAATGGTTGGGGATGGAATTAATGACGCTCCGGCACTTGCACAGGCTGATATTGGTATAGCCATAGGATCGGGCACAGATGTTGCAATGGAGTCGGCCGATATTGTACTTATGAGAAGCGATTTAATGGACGTACCTACGGCTATTCAACTAAGTAAGAAAACTATAACAAATATCAAACAAAATTTATTCTGGGCTTTTGGGTATAATATTCTTGGTATACCAGTTGCAATGGGAGTATTACATTTATTTGGTGGTCCACTTTTAAACCCCATTATTGCAGCATTGGCAATGAGTTTTAGTTCAGTTTCAGTATTAACAAATGCTTTACGCTTAAAAGGCTTTAAGCCATTAAGATAGATAAAATTCAAATTTGAAGGGAGAAATAAAAAATGAAAAAGAAGATATTAGTAGAAGGTATGAGTTGTATGCATTGTGTAAACCATGTTAGCGAGGCGTTAAAAGAAATTTGGGCAAAAGACGTAGATGTAAACCTTGATAAAAAGCTTGCTACCGCTGAAATTAGCGAAGATATAACTGATGATGCTATAAAGACAGCTATTGAAGATGCTGGTTATGATGTTGTAAAGATTGAGAAAGCTTAGTTAATAAAAGGTCCAAGTATTATATGAGATATAGTACTTGGACTGTTTATTTTGTATTATATATCGTTGCTTTAAATATTTTATTAGAATATATATAGTAATAAATTAATTTATAATTGCTACTCAATTCAGTAAGTAGAAAATTATTATTCATCAAATAGAATGATTAATATAGTTAGTATTTTAGTATATGAGGAAGGTGTTGTAAGATGGTAAAAGATGAGGAAGGACTTATAATAGAAATATTTGATAATAATAATGCAAAGGTCAAAGTAGGTAGGCACAATGAATGTAAGAATTGTGGCGCATGCCCAGGTGATAATTCACTTGTAATAGAGGCTAAAAATCCTATTGGAGCTAAGGCTGGACAACGAGTTTCGTTTCAAATGAAAGATACAAACATGTTAATGGCGGCTTTTGTTGTATATATAGTCCCACTTGTTGCAGTTGTAATAGGAGTTTTAGTTGGACAAGTACTAGCTAAAACACTTGGTTATTCTGTACGAAATTTTCAAATAGGAGGTGGGATAATAACATTTGTATTGTCATTGTCAAACATAAAAAAATTCGATAAATTTGCTCATGACAATGATAAAATGCAACCCGTTATTACTCATATTATATCTTAAAATAAAATTATTCTATATTTTAAGATATCTATATGATTCAATGTGTTTTTAATATTGAATATTTAGTTCTAAGTATAAAGAGATTCTTGTAATAGTTAAGAAACATGGTTCTACAGTCTACGGATAGGTTAAACAAATTTAAAATTTAGGTGGTTAAAGAGGTAGTAGTAAATCTTACAAAAGGTTACAATGAAGATTTAACTTCAAGAGAGAACTGAACTGTATGAAGGGTTTGTATATGTTATGGTAATCAGGTTCGAAAGCGTTAATTAGATAATGTTTAAAACTGGATTATTTTTTTATTAGTTGTTAAGTTTGTATTGGAAAGGAGAGTAATATGAAAATAAATAAATCTAAAAAAGACATAGGAAAAGTTAATTTGAAAGAAAAAAAGACCAATATACTATTAGCTTCATTCGTGCTCTTTGTTCTTCCGATAATGGTTGTTGTTATTGGAGTGTTTTTAGGACAATATATAGGAAAATTCATTGGAGAACCTACTCAAATTTTTATGATTATTGGAGGAATCATTGGTTTAATATTAGCAATTGTATTAATTAAATTATTTGATAAATCCGCTGTAATAGATGATAAAAATGAAAAAATTTATTGGGAAGATTTATAGACATCACTCCTATAAGTTTTTGAATTGCTATTTTTTCACCATATTTCTCTATTAAAAACTTATAAGTCTGCTAAAAAGCAGATTATGTTTTACCATGGTCAACATATACTTTTAAAATTCATTTAATACATTCAATACATTTATTACCAACAAAATTGTATCATCAGTTAAAATTTTTAAAACTCCTAATGGTATAAGTTATAGATAGTAGATCATGAAGTAGTAAGTATATATAGAATAAAATAATAATATGAAAAGTCCAGCATTGTGTAAAGAACAATGCATGGGCTTTTTTACTGTTTTATAAAGGCTTATGTTCAACATAAAATCTACACAATTAAATGTTAAAATAAATTATAAAACATATAAAACTCACACATATTGTTAAATGGGTAAGTAAAGTATAAATATAGAAATAATTTAAGAAGTTTAAATAAATTTCTTAAAGAATAGGGGAAAAAGTATGCTTGAAATGAAAAAAGTTCTTATAGTGGATGATGAATATAAAATAGTCCAAGTTGTAAAATCATACCTAGAGAAAGAAGGATGTGAGGTAGTTGAAGCATTTGATGGGAAACAGGCTTTGAAAATAATTAATAGTATTAACCTAGACTTAATTGTGCTTGATCTAATGCTACCAGATATGACAGGCGAAGATATATGTAAAATAGTAAGAAAGAAATCTAGAGTGCCAATAATAATGCTTACAGCAAAAATTGATGAGGAGAGTATAGTTTCAGGCTTAAATATAGGAGCAGATGATTATATTACCAAACCTTTTAGTCCAAGAGAACTTATGGCAAGGATATTCGCTATATTTAGAAGACTAAATGAAGAGATAGTACCACTATCAAATATTATTTCACTTAAAGGTGATGATTTAATTGTTGATATTATTAAAAAAGAGATAAAAAAGAATGATGTGAATGTAAATCTAACTACAACGGAATATAAATTACTGATGACACTATTAAAGTATCCACATAAGACATTTACAAGAGAAGAGCTCATAAATAATACATTGGGAGGAAATTATGAAGGCTTTGACCGGACAATAGACACTCATATTAAAAATTTAAGACAGAAAATAGAAACTAACCCTAAAGAACCTCAGTACATAATTACTGTGTATGGAACAGGTTATAGGCTTGGAGGAGATGAAGATGAAGAAAAGCCAGAAAAGTCTTAGAAAAAAATTATCACTTTCATATATATTTGTAACGATGATCTGTGTAGTGCTTATAAGTATCCTTTCAAATTTTTTTTTAAATAAACAATTTAAAAGTTATGTTATTCAGGAGCATGAAAGAAAAAACAATATTATTGTTACAGCTGTAAGTCAACAGTATTCTAAAAATGGAAAGTTTAATACTGATGTAATTAAAAGTATTGGCATAGATGCAATTGAAAATGGAGTATTTATTAGTGTAAAAGATACATCAGGTAAAATGATTTGGGATGCTGAGACTTATGATAACAGTAAATGTGAAGAGGTTAAAAATCACTTGACTACTACTATGGAAAAACTTTTTCCAAATTGGAAGGGTATATATATTAATGATACTTATGCTATAAATAATAACACTAATAAAATAGGAACTATAAAAATAGGATATTATGGACCATTTTACTATAATGATAATGATATTTTGTATTCAGAAACTCTTAATAAAATACTGATAAGTGTAGGAGTAGCATCTTTGTGTATTGCTTTAATAGTCGCACTTTTAATGGCTGAGAGGTTAAGTAGGCCTATTCTAAATGTAATAGATACTGCAGAGATGATCTCTAAAGGGAATTATAATCAAAGGATTAAAAAGAAATCCGACATAAAAGAGATAGACAAGCTTACTAAATCAATAAATAACCTTGGAAGTTCTCTTTATGAGCAAGAGAAGTTGAGAAAGAGATTAACTAGGGATGTCTCACATGAGCTCAGAACTCCACTTACAACATTGCAGAGCCACATGGAAGCATTAATAGATGGAATATGGGAACCAACTACTGATAGATTAATCAGCTGTCATGAAGAAATACTTAGATTAAATCGACTTGTAGGCGATTTAGAAAAACTCGCTCAGTATGAAAGTGAAAATCTTATATTAAATAAGACTAAATTTGATTTAGCAGAAGTCATTAATAATATCAGTTTTAATTTTGAAAAAGAATTTTTGAATAAAGAAGTAGAATTCATTTTTCATGATAAGGATGTTGTTTTGCATGCGGATAAGGATAAAATAAGTCAGGTTTTAGTAAACCTAATGTCAAATGCGTTAAAATACACCAAGAAGGGCGGAATGGTTGAAGCTAAATTATTTGAAGATGGGGATTATGTTAAATTAAGCGTAAAAGATTCAGGCATAGGGATATCAAAGGAAGATTTACCATATGTATTCGAAAGATTTTATAGAGCAGATAAATCAAGAAATAAACTAACAGGTGGAGCAGGAATAGGGCTTACAATAACTCAGTCAATTGTTAAAGCTCATAGGGGAACTATAAGTGTAGAAAGTATAATAAATCAAGGAACTGAATTTATTGTAAAAATACCCAAAGATATGTAAAAACTTTAATAACCTACAGGGAGTTTTTGTATATACTGGTGATAAATTAGTTATTAAAGATAGTTAGTTATGGAGAGGTGAACTCATTTGTTCTATTTTCTCTTTAATTAAAATAATTTTTACAATGTTATGTTTTTTATAGAATCTTCATAAGGATTAGTTATTATATATGTAGTAATCAAAATAATTATATAGATATTTTTGAAAGGAGAAATAAAAATGAAAATGAAAATATTTGTAGGCGGTATGAATTGTTTCCATTGTGTAGACTGTGTTAGTGAGGCTTTAACGGATATTGGGGCAAAAGATGTGGATGTAAGTTACATAAAAAGCTTTGCAACTATTGAGATAGCCGATGACACCACAGATAAAGTAATTAAGTCGGCTATTGAGGATGCAGGGTACGAAGTTTTAGGATTAGAACAGAATTAGTTGAAATTAGAGTGTAACAGGATTAAAGATAATATTTTTCGTAATTTTTAAGTGAAAAAATATTAGATAATTTTTAATTTGCGAAATAAGGAAATGTGTATGGCGTTTTTAAAGGAATAACCATTAACATTTAAATATAAGGTTATTTTCATAATTTAAATGAAAAATCACACACCCCGTAGGAATTTAATTCATACGGGGTTATTTATGCTCTGTATTATTTAGAGGTGGATTACAAGTATATATTATGTCATATTAAGATCAAAATTGGTTATATAAAATAAAAATTCATTATAAATTTCTAATGCTGAATTTAAGGAAAGCCAAGTGGTAAGTGGTTATATTTAAAAATCCATTAGAAATGGTTATTAGGGTTATAGCATCAGTAAGTAAAATTGATAGATAATTCTGCATATGATATGAAACTACTTGCATTAGTCAATATAGGTGGGTAAAATTGATATTTGAGTTGCAGTATCAAATTTTAGATTAAACTTAAATTTTAATTTATAATTGAGCCAGTTTTTAGTAATTAATAACGGGAAAAATAATTTGGCACCTATAGTTCAACATAGGTACCAAATTATTTTGTCCTACCATTGTGGTAATGATTATTATAAGGACATTAATCACTAATATAATCTTTTCTAATTTTTTCTAAATCTGTCTTTTCTAAATCATCTACAACAACTACACCACCTACAATATTGCCATCCTTTTTAATAGAATAGATGCCAGTTGAACTAAATGTAATAGCTACTTTAACAGTCCCATTTTTACCTTTAAAAGTAGTCAAATTGTTGCCGGTGTCAGATGAAGCTATTTTAAAAATTCCATTAGGATTGTCAAATTTATTTAAATCAAAGCTTAAAATTGTATTAACATTTTTTCCTGCAACTACAATTAGCGGTTCAAGTTCATAACCTTTTCCTTTAATCAAAAGAACCTGGTTGTTTCCGGAAATTATAGCCTTTTGGACCAATCTACTGGTTTTAACTTTATTCACATCTGTTCCATAAATACTTGGAGTTTTAGGAGTAGCAGTTGCAGCAGGTGCAGTAGATGCACTACCCATGGTGCAACCAGGCATTCCACTGGATGGAGCTGGTATTGAAGAATCGGGTTTTGATGTATCAACAGTTTTTATATTATCAACCACTTTAATTACTCCACGAATCATACCCATTCCACAGCTAAAGCTTATATCTTTATCTTTTGGTGTAAATTCAATTATATTTTCACCGGATTGTAAGTTCTTATTAATATTTAACGAAGGCACAATAATTTGTCCGTTGCAGGAGTTTAATGCTTTGCCATCGATTATCCATTTTACAGGCATGTTTTTTTGAACATATATACCATTTGGAGTATATCCTGCACCATCTGCTGTCATTCTAATTATTTGAACTCCATTTTTTATAGTTGGCTTAGCAGCAGGTGGAGCTGATGTCAATGTTTTATTACCAGATAAACTAGCAATAATTGTAGATGTAGAAGGCACGTTTACACCAGCTAATGCTAGCCCTCTAGTACCCATAACAATACCTAAAACTACAACTAGTATTCCACTAAATTTTAAAAGAGTTTTTGTATAGCCTTTGGTAATAAGACCTGATAATGCTCCAAAGGTCAACATTAGAGGGACTGTGCCAAGAGAAAATAATAGCATTGATAAGGCACCATTAAAAGCGCTCCCAGTTCCTAAAGCATAAAGTTGCATTGTCTGAAGTGGTCCACAGGGCAAAAGACCATTTAGAACGCCAACTAAAAAAGGAGTTTTCGGTTTTTTCTTAATTGAGCAAGTTGACCAAGGAAGCTTTAAATTAAGTTTTCTAAATAAGCTAAAGCCACTCATATTAAGCCCCATTATTATCATAAAGACACCTGCAAATATTTGAAGCCCAGCCTTTGCCGATATTGATAATGAAAGTACTGAACCTAGAGCACCAACTATGCCCCCAATTACTGTATACGATAGAACTCTACCTGTATTGTATAGGATGGCAGGTTTGATGGAATCAAATTTACTTTTATTATCTTTATTTATACTTTGCGATAGCATTATTCCACCGCACATACCTACACAATGTATTGAGGTAAGAACTCCAACAATGAATAGAACAAAATATGTAGCACCATTGAGTCTAGAAGTCATGTCAATTCCACCTGATGAATTTCCAATGAGTATAATTGCTGCTACAATTATAAATATACCAGCTATTTTGTAGCCATTTGACCCCTCTGTACTATAACCAGTAGCTTTTATAGCAGTTCGGATTTTTTCAAGATTACAGAGATCTGTATCATATTCTATAGTTAGAGATTGTCTACTGAAGCTTGCGAAAGCGTTTTTAACACCATTTAATTTTGTGACTGCTCTTTCTACTCTTGATTCGCATGATGTACATGTCATGTCGAAGACTTTTATCTTTTCTTTTTTAACACTCATCTTATTACCTCCTAAAATTTTTAATATAGTTAATGTTGTATTCAATGAATTTTTATCTTGAAAGTTTTATAGATAATAAGATTGTGTTTTTAATTCTATGAATATAATTACAATTTAAATTATACAAAATAGATGTGTAGATAATATAAAGATATATAGTTCGTAAATATAAAATAAATCAAATTATAATTAATATTATTTATGTGATGTGATTGTTATATATGGGGAATAATTAAATCCAGATATGTTATTTATCTGGATTTAACATTTGATTAGGAAATTCAAGAAAAAAGGTGCTTCCTTTACCTAAGATGCTGTTGACACTAATTGTACCTGTGTGAGCGTCAACAATAGCTTTTACAATAGTTAGACCAATACCTGCACCACCTGTGTTTTTGTCACGAGACTCATCACTTCTGTAAAATCTTTCAAAGATGAAGGGTAAATCTTTTTTAGAAATTCCAATTCCATTGTCCTTTACTTCTATAATAATACTATTATTATCAGACTTTAGAGTTAATAAAACCTCTCCATTTATTTTGGAGTATTTAAGTGAATTAGAAAGCAGATTATACATTACCTGCTTTAATTTATCTTTATCCATTAATACTTCAACATTTGGAATCAAATTTGAATAAATTCTTGTACCTGAAGTTTCATATAAAGGTTCAAAAGATGTTATTATTTTTTTTAGTTCTAAAGATAAGTTGAATTCTGATTTATTTAAATTTAGACTTGTTTGTTCTAGCTTCGCTATGTCGTTAAGGCCCTCAACTAATTTTATTAATCTTTCTATTTCTTCATAAAAGCTTGTGAGCATCTCCTCTGTGGGTTCCCAAACTTTGTCTAGCAATGCTTCTATATGTGATTTTAAATTGGTAAGGGGTGTCCTAAGCTCATGAGCCATATCAGAAGTTAAACGCTTCCGAAGATGCTCTTGTTTTTGTAGGGTTTCCGCTAGATAGTTTATAGAAATTGTTAAATCGTTTATTTCTTTAGTTTTAGATACAACATGAGATCTTGCTTCTAAATTTCCGCTTCGCATTCTATTAGCTGTATCCATTATTTTTGTCAAAGGTAATGATATTTGTTTTGAAAGAAAAATACTGATTATTAATCCAAAGATTAAAGCTATAAAAATAGAAAGAAAAAAAGAATGATTTAACGTTGTTTCGAAAGTTAGAGCTCCTGTATTCAAAAAAGAGGTTCCATAATATCCAAAGACTATAGTTCCTAATTTTTTATTATTTTTAATTAATGGGTAGCTATCTTCAGTGTATTGACCTGGCTTAATTGAAGAATAATTATTCATCATTGAACCCATCATTGAGCCCATCATAGTTTTGTTTTGTAATTCTGAACTACCTGAGGTGAAAGCAATAACTCCAGTTGCATTCTTTACTTGAATATACAATTCCTCTGCATTTGAATATCTTAATATTTCCGCTTTGTTACTAGTTGAAATGCCTGTTTTCTCATCGTATAAGCCATCTATTACGGTTGCGATTTTGTCTACTTTTGATTTGTGTTCAGTAATTAAATAATTGCTAAATTTTTTACCAATCATATAATTTGAAACTAAGCCTGCAATCAGTATAGATACAAATGCAGTAAGAAGAAAACCTATGGATAATTTTTTCATTAAGGACATTTTCATTTAAAACCACCTCATACCTTCTTTAGTGTTAAGTTCTTTAGCAATTAACCCTGGAATTTATACCCCATTCCATATATTGAAATTATATATCTTGGATTTTTTGGATTATCCTCTATCTTATATCTTATATTTTTAATATGGGTATCCACAGTTCGGTCAAACCCATCATAATCTGTGCCAAAAGCCTTATTAACTAATTGTTCTCTTGAGAATACTTGCCCAGGATTAGTTAAAAGTGCAATTAAAATTTTAAACTCATTAGAAGTTAAGGTAATAGGCAGGCCTTGTTTTTTTACAGCCATTTTTTCAACATTTATTTCTAAGTCACCATTATTAATAATCAATAGCTCTGCTAGTGGATTATTATCTCTATACGTTCGTCGTATAATAGCTTTAACCCTACTAACTAGTTCTCGATTGCTGAATGGTTTAGTTACGTAATCATCAGCGCCAATAGCAAGCCCGTCTATTTTATTGTCTTCTTCCGTTTTCGCTGTAAGCATAATAATTGGAACTGAAGAGGTAGCTCTAATTTTATTGCATACTTTTTCACCAGACATTTTAGGGAGCATTAAATCTAATATAATTAAATGTATTTGTTCATTGTTAAATATATTTAAAGCATCTTCTCCATCCATAGAAGTTAAGACTTCAAATCCTTCTTTGATTAAGTAAGCTTTAATCACATTTAGAACCTTCTGTTCATCATCAACTACTAAAATTCTAATTTTTTTAATCATTTATTCACTCCAATATTCTTAATTAGTGTTTAGTTTATAACAAATAGATAGTTAAATCAATATAATATTATAAAAGCTAGGAGCATGCTCCTAGCTTTTATAGGAGAATACCCCTAGTGTTTTTTAGAAAGAATAATTTTCTTTTTAGTATATTCTTCCTCATTAATTTCACCTTTAGCATACCTTTCATTTAGTATAATTAATGCCGAATTATTTGATAATGAGTAGGGCGAAGGTGAATTAAATTTAATTAGTTTAAAAGCTAGGAAAATTAATGCTAAAAATATTAAGAATCCAAAGCCCATCATTAGAAACATACCTCCGGTGGCATAGCCAGAGCCTAAAAGTCCATTACAAAACATACAAATAACCTCCTCGCACAGGTTTATATTATTATTTTGATATAAATAAATTATAAACTGTAATTGTGGAGAAAATATGAAGAAGATAAATTGACATAACAAATAGCTATCTTCAGTATAAATAGTATGTTCTCTGGAGATTATACTTAATGGTTAAAAATTGTTTTAAGGAGGTTTTAAAATGGGAATAGCAACAAATTTAACAGATAAATACCAATCATGCATTGATGAATGTAATAGGTGTGCTCAAGCATGCTATGAATGTTTCAAGGCATGTTTAAATGAATCTGACGCTCATGCAAGGAAAAACTGTATAAGTATCCTTATTGAATGTGCACAAATGTGCCAAATGTCGGCATCACTCATGTCAATGAATGCACAATTTATAAAAGAACACTGTCAACTCTGTGCTACTATTTGTGATAAGTGTGCACAAGAATGCGAAATGTTTAAAGATGAACATTGTAAAAAATGTTCAGCACAATGTCATAAATGTGCAGATGAATGCAGAAAAATGGCTGGTATGTAAATACTCTATAATAAGCAGTTAGGAACATATTAAAGTTCATAACTGCTTATTTCCCTATGTGTTAAGATAGTTGTCGTAGAGAGAAATATAGTATACTATACAGT
>NZ_CALEVF010000250.1 GCF_937920395.1 uncultured Clostridium sp.
GCGGTGACTGGAGTTCAGACGTGTGCTCTTCCGATCTGCCTCTATGGTAACAGCCATTGTAAGTTCCCCCATTCCTAATAATTAATTAAATCTTTTTAATTGTATCTAATTGTGATCTAAAATTTTTTTTAACCTTATCAATATACTTTTGTCTTAATTCCTTTTGCTCTAATGTTTCTTCCTCGGTAAGTTTTTCTTCTTTACTTTTTTTATAAAGATAATTTATCCTATTATTTAATTCATCTGTATTAATAATATCACCTCTTGATTATTTTTTTATTTTTTAATTATACTTAAATGTTTTGTGTTTAACTAATAAAAATCAAGTATATTCTATTTTTATGATTATAATACAAAAATATTAAGACTTTTTTCGTCATTTACATATTATTACAAGTAGCTTTTTTCAACACCTGCATGTCTTATATTGTATTTTTTTTCCATCTGTCTATTGTCTATTTTATAAGATTATAGTATATTTTGTAATTTATTATATTTAAATGACTAACATTAAATTTAACATAGTTTGAATAATATGGTATTATGTACTTACTTCACAAATACATAAATAAGGAGAAATGCATGAATCTTAAACTTAAAATTATTAATAAAGAATTAGAATCATTAAGAACATTGTTACATTTTTTACTGAATTATAAAAAACCAACTGATAAAATGGTTGTATGTTGCAGTCAACAATTAGATGAAATTATAGTTAAATATCAAAAAGTTAAAGCTACTTATAAAAAAGCAGCTTAACACATCCACTTTTGTGGTACAATCATTAATTTAAAAATCTAATTCAAGCAAAATATCATCAGTATCAATATTGGATTCTTTACCATAAAAAACTACGGCGAATTCATTAAATTCATGTGAATCTTCTGATATATCACACCCAATAAATTCATATTCAATTTTCATTTTTTCAGTACACTCTTCCATAATGTCCTCAACATTATCTGCTGCAATATCACTTAAATAAGGAAGGAAAAATTCTTCATACCATTCTTCTTTTTCTTCTTTAAAATTGCCTTCATCATCTGCATAAGATGTAGCTGCTTCCATTTCTACATCATCATAATAATATTTAAATTTAAGTGCTATAGTTCCTTTTTTATATTGGATTTCAGCTATATCACTTAGATCATTTTTGCTTAGAAAATTCACTATATATTGTTTATTCAAATATATCGCCTCCACGCGTCATTCTTCATAAAAAAAAAGAAAGATTTCACTATAAAAGTGAGATTTCCTTTTTTATTATATGACTTTGTAAACTAATATTTATAGTAATTATTTATTTAAAATTTCTAAGTACTTTTCTACAAACTCATCAGCTTGATCAAATTCTTTTTTAGCTGGTACAAATTTGAACTTAAATCCTTCCTCTACAACCTTAAATTTCAAAGATTTTAATCTTTGTGTAAGCATAGGAACTCCCTCTCCACTCCATCCATATGAACCGAAAGCCGCTGCAACTTTACCTCTGTTAGTTATTGGGCATACAAGTGATAAAACATCCCATGCAGGCTTTACAGCATCTTGATTAATGGTTGGTGATCCAATCATAATACCAGATGCCTTTTCAATTAATGATACAATATCAGTTAATTTCATAGATGTAATTTCATGAGCCTCGGCCTTTACACCAGCATCGTTAATCTTTTTAGCTATATATTTTGCCATCTCTTCTGTATTATGATAAGCAGAAATATAGAATATTTGAATATTTTTTTCTTTTATTTCATAAACTTTAGCCCATTGTCTATAAAGATCCATATACATTTTAACATCATTTATATGTACTGGTCCGTGACTTGGTGCAACTATATCTATTTTTAAATTTTCAATTTTATCAAGTCCTGAATTTACGAATTTTTTAAAAGGTCCCATTATAACCTCAAAATAATATTTCATCTCATCAAAATAATCACCAGAACAAGCATCAGTTATACAACTAGCTGGTGAATAATGACAACCCATTACATCACAAGTAAACAATATTTTTTGTTCCTTGACATATGTAAACATTGTATCAGGCCAATGTAAATTAGGTGCTGATATAAATTTCAATGTATTTTTTCCTAGTGATAATTCACCTACTGCTACCTGGCTAATAAAGTCTTTGTTCATAATTTCTTTTAAATAAAGTATAGCAGCTTTTGATGCAACAACAACAGCCTCTGGATAAACTTCTAAAAGTTTACTTAAAGAACCACTATGATCAAGTTCAGTATGTTGAACAATTATGTAATCAACTTTCTTATCTCCAATAACACCTTTTATTTTACTTAAAGATTCATCAAGAAAACCATTTTTAACAGAATCTATTATAGCTACCTTTTCATCATCTATTAAATATGAATTATATGTAGTTCCTTTTTTTGTTTCCATTATAATATCAAATACCTTAAGCTTTGAGTCATTTACACCAACCCAATAAATATTGTCTTTTAATTTTGTTGTTTCCATCCTCAAAATCCTCCTCTAACTTCTCTTAGCAGATAATCATTTTCTTTTCTATTTATCTACACAATTATGTTCTTGTTATTATAATTTATTTTACCACATTTCCCAAATCGGTTCAACTAATAATAATTATTAACTAGTATATATATATAACTACTTGTTTTAAGTAGTTTGTCACTTAAATATTAAAATATTCTCTAGAATTCATTTAACTAATGTTTATACTGAGCTCTTTATTAAAATAAATATAGCTAATATTCAAAATGCTTAATAATAACATTATTGCGTCATATACTTTAATAGAATAAATTTTCAGGAGGGATCTATGAATATTTTAATAACTGGTGCAAATGGTAACATAGGAACTTATTTATGTGACGTATTGTCAAAATCACATACTGTATATGGATTAGATAAAACTGAACTTAACATAGTAGACAAAGTAAATACTAAAAAAACTTTGAATTTATTAAAACCTGATGCTGTAATCCACACTGCAGCAATAACTAATAAATATATTTGTGAATACAATGAATCCTTAGCCTACGATGTAAACACTGTAGGAACATTAAATATTGCTAATTGCTGCAGTGACCTTAATATACCTCTAATATACCTCTCTAGCACAGATGTATACGGCGATAGTAGTTCAGCACCCTACAGTGAAGTTGATGAATGCACCCCCATAAATACTTTTAGTAAGAGTAAACTTGGCGGAGAAGAGTTAATTCAAACTATTTGTCAAAAATATTTTATTATTCGTAGTTCAACTGTGTTCGGTGGAAATGATTGTTTTGTTAGAAAACTCATAAATGGAAAACATACTGCAATTTATCTATTTTCAAATCCCACTCTTTGTATAACATATATTGAAGATTTAACTTTAATTATTCAGAAATTATTAGGGACTGATAAATATGGAATATATAATTATACTAATGAGGGATGTATATCAAAATCAACACTAATAAAAAGCATTATAGAATTTAGTGATTTAAACGTCCCTTTAGTTGTAAGTTCAGATAAACTTTTATCTAATCTCATTCGTGAACCTAAATATACTTGCACTGATAATTCGCATATAAAAAAAGCTTTGGGTATCGATATTGCACCTTGGGATGACAGACTTCACGAGTATATCAATAAATGCCTTAAATAATAAATAATTAGTTTTTCTTAGGTTATGCTATAACGAAAAGTATATATTGTCTCCAATGCGTTCACGTCGCTAAGAAATTCTAAAATTTATTTCAAGTTCTTTTGTAAGACACGTAGGAAAAATTTGATTCTAATTGGATGCTGTGTCAAAAAATAAAAAAGCATACCTCTTGATATAAAATAATCAAGAGATATGCTTCTCATACAATTTTTATAATAAATTTATAATACTATTTTTCAATTAGCTTATGTGTTTCCTCAGCTCTAGACATATACATTATTCCGTCTAAGTGATCAATTTCATGACAAAAAGCTCTTGCAAGTAATCCTGTAGCATTATAAGTTACTGATTTTCCTTTAATATTAATTCCTACTACAGTAACAGCCGTTGGCCTATATACTTCGCCCTCGTATCCTACATAACTTAAGCATCCTTCCTCATCCTTCTCTTTTCCAGATTGCGCCGTTATTTTAGGATTTATAATAACTATTGGCTCTCCTTCTTCTTCTCCTAAATCAATTAAGACTACCCTTTTTAAAACTCCTATTTGAGGTGCTGCTAGTCCTATCCCATTTCCCTCATAAAGGGTATCCATCATATCATCAACTAAATTCAAAATTTTCCTATCAACTTTTCTAACCTTATCACAAATTGTATTAAGGCGTTTGTCACCATATTGTAATATTTCTCTAACTGCCATGTGTCTTCTCCTCTTCCATCTATTAATTGTTTTTTATATCACTAAATCTTTATTTATACTACAATACTCGTTATGTCTTTTATATGTTCCTCATCATTAATGTCATATGCTAAATAATGATTTTCAATACATACAGTATTGTTATCTACATATTCTAAAATATCAATCATGTATTTTTCAACATGAATATTAGATAAATTTTTCTTACTAGATAAAAACTCTTTACCAAAAACATCATCTATTACATTGCTTTTAACTAATTTTTCCCTAATTTCCCTTTCCGCTACTTTATCCATATCTCTAGTTAGAAAATCTGGAATCCACTTCTTCTTATTATATTGAAGATAATCAAATTTAACAATCTCTTTTAAAACAAAATTATCCGCTTTTAATTTTTCTTCATTAAACTCTATGAAGATTTTATAATAATCTACTGAAGAAATTTTTATACCTAAATATCCTTTTTCATAAAAAA
>NZ_CALEVF010000251.1 GCF_937920395.1 uncultured Clostridium sp.
AGCAGATCTGTTGGAGTTGTAAATGAACTTTTAGTAGAGACCTTTAGTGACATATTTCAGATAGAACAGAGGGCACTTAAAGAAGGGGTCCTTAAGGACATATCTGTAACAGAAGTACATACTATTGATGCAATTGGAATGTATGCACATAGAACCATGTCAGAGGTCGCTCAAGATCTTAGAATAACTGTAGGGACGCTTACAACTGCTATTAACAAACTCCTTAAAAAGGGGTATGTTGATAGAAAAAGGGGCGAAGAAGATAGAAGATCAGTAATAATTACACTTACCAGAAAAGGAAAACTTGCTTATAGAATACATGAAAGGTTTCATTCTAATATGGTACATGCAACTATTGATGGTCTAAATGAAGAAGAAGAAGAGGTATTAATAAAATCTCTTGAAAAATTAAATAATTTCTTCAAAAATAAATATGGGTTAGAATATTAAGGAAGTGGGAATTAAGCAATGAATGAAGTACAAATAATTGGTACGGGAAGTTATGCACCTCTAAATATAATGACTAATCATGAGTTATCAAAAATTGTAGATACTTCTGATGAATGGATAGTTTCTATGACAGGTATTAAGCAGAGACATATATCTACAGGCGAAAACACTTCAGATTTAGCCACAAAAGCAGCAACTTTTGCATTGAAAAATGCAAATATTAAGGCTGAAGATATAGACTTGATTATTGTTGCAAGTACATCTCCAGATCAATTTGTACCAGCAACTGCATGTATAGTTCAAGGAAATATCGGAGCGGTTAATGCCATGGCTTTTGATATATCAGCAGCGTGTACTGGGTTTATTTTTGCCCTAAATATAGCAATGCAATTTCTTAAAACAGGTCAGCGAAAAAGAGCATTAATAATAGGTGCTGATGTATTATCAAAAATAGTTGATTGGACAGACAGAAACACTTGTATATTATTTGGAGATGGAGCAGGGGCAGCAGTACTTGAGGCAGGAAGTGTTCGAGGAATAATTTCTATAAATTCAGCTTCAGAAGGTCAAAAGGGCAAGTTCTTGACATGTCCAACTGTAGATGTGAAAAATACATATACAAAAGGAACAGAAAATTTTAAAGCAACAATAAGCATGGATGGCAAAGAAATTTTTAAATTTGCTGTAAAAACTATTGCAAGTAGTATCAGTAGAATTTTAAAGGAAAATAATTACACACTTGATGATATTAAGTATGTAGTTTGTCATCAAGCAAATTTTAGAATAATAGAATTTGTTGTTAGAAAATTGAAAGCTGATAAAGATAAATTTTTTGTCAATCTAGATAAATATGGTAATACTTCAGCAGCAAGTATAGCCATAGCACTGGATGAAATGAATAAGGAAAATTTACTTACAGTTGGAGATAAAATTATACTTGTAGGCTTTGGTGGTGGATTAACCTACGGAGCTTCATTAATAGAATGGACAATGAATAAATAAAATCTTAGGAGGAATTAATAATGGTATTTGAAAAAGTTAAAAGTGTAATAGTTGAACAATTAGGAATAGACGAAGCAGAGGTTAAAATGGAGGCCAAATTTGCAGATGACTTAGGTGTAGATTCTCTTGAAATTTTTGAAATTGTTATGTCTCTCGAAGAAGCATTTGATATTGAAATACCAAATGAGGATATAGAAAATATTAAAGATGTAAAGGGAATTGTTAAATATATAGAAGAAAAACTTAAATAATATAAATTATGAGTTAGATGATTGGAGAGCTGAAATACTAAGTATAAAAATTTAGTTTTATTCAGTATATTAAAAAGTATATATTACGTGGAATGTAGTTAGAGTAATATGTACTTTTTTTTCTGTAATTATCTGACTTTAACTATATGTTTTAAGGAATCAAGGAGGGGTAAAATGTTTAATTCCGTATTTTTTAAAGAGTTAGGTGTAAAGTATCCAATAATACAAGGCGGTATGGCTTGGGTTGCGGACAGTAGTTTAGCATCTGCAGTATCTAATGCAGGAGGACTGGGTATTATAGCTGCAGCCAATGCACCAACAGATTATATAAGAGATGAAATTAGAAAAGCTAAGAAGTTAACGGATAAATCTTTTGGCGTTAATATAATGCTTTTGAGTGATAATGCAGAAGAAATTGCACATCTTGTATGTGAAGAAGGTGTTAAGGTAGTTACTACTGGAGCAGGAAATCCAGGTAAATATATGGAACTTTGGAAGTCGCATGGGATTAAAGTAATACCAGTAGTGGCTTCTGTTGCATTGGCAAAGCGCATGGAGAGAGCTGGAGCGGATGCAGTTATTGCAGAGGGGTGTGAATCTGGAGGACATATCGGTGAACTTACAACTATGGCACTTGTACCCCAGGTTGTTGATGCTGTTACTATTCCTGTAATCGCAGCAGGCGGAATAGGCGATGGACGAGGAGTCGCAGCAGCATTTATGCTTGGAGTACAAGGAGTACAAGTAGGAACAAGGTTTTTAGTAGCAAATGAATGTACAATACATGAAAATTATAAAAAGAAAATATTATCTGCAAAGGATATAGATTCAGTGGTTACTGGAAGATCTACAGGTCATCCTATCAGAGTTTTAAAAAACAAATTATCGAGAAAATTCCAGAAATTTGAGAAAGAAAATGCTTCAATAGAAGAGTTAGAAGAACTGGGACGAGGATGTTTACCAAAGGCAGTAAAAGAAGGCGATATAGAGATGGGATCTATTATGGCAGGCCAAATTGCGGGTCTTGTAAAAAAAGAACAAAGTTGTAGGAAAATTATCGAAGAGATGTTTACAGAGGCGAAAGAAGCTATTATAAAATTTAAATAAATTATAGTATTATTATTTCATATAGATGAAAGCCATTAATATTTGGAGCCACATGTAATGATTAGCTCTGATGATAATGATTGAGGAGATAAATTATGAGTAAAGTTGCATTTATTTTTCCGGGACAGGGAGCCCAATATATTGGTATGGGCAAGGAATTATTTGAAAATATAGAGGAATGTAAAAATATATTTAAGATAGCAGATAAGGAACTTAATTTTGAATTAAGTAAACTTTGTTTTGAAGGTAAAATTGAGGAATTAAATATTACAGAAAATACTCAACCAGCTATTTTAACTGTTAGTATAGCAGCACTTATGGCATTACAAAAATATGGCATAAAATGTGATGTGACTGCAGGACTTAGTCTTGGAGAGTACTCTGCACTCGTTTGTAGTGGAGCGGTGGATTTCAAAGATGCTGTAAAACTTGTTAAAAAACGAGGTAGATTTATGCAAGAGGCAGTGCCTGTAGGAATAGGTACCATGGCAGCAATTATTGGCCTTGAGGCATCGAAGGTTGAGGAAGCGTGTAACGAAGCTAAAGCTTCCGGTATAGTTGAAATTGCAAATTTAAATTGCCCAGGACAAATAGTAATTGCCGGGGAAATAGCAGCAGTAGAACTTGCATGTGAAAAAGCTAAGGAAAAAGGTGCTAAACGAGCTATTGTTTTATCCGTAAGTGCACCTTTTCACTCATCTATGCTAAAACCTGCAGCTCAGAAGCTAGAAATTGAACTTAAAAATATAAAATTTGACGATATGACTATTCCATTAATGACAAACGTAAATGGTGATTATGTAAAAAGCAAAGATGATATCAAAGGTAATTTAAAACTTCAAGTTATGAGTTCTGTTTTATGGGAGACAATTATAAAAAGAATGATAAAAGATGGTGTAGATACTTTTGTAGAGATAGGACCTGGCAAGGTATTAAGTGGATTTGTTAAGAAAATAGATAGAAAACTTACAATTATTAATATTGAAGATATGGCGTCTTTAAATAAAGCAGTAGAATTGCTTAAGAGATAAGCTTAATTAAAAGCTGTATTTATTATGAAAAATGTAAAGGAGCACGAATTAATGTTAAAAGGGAAAACAGCGGTTATTACAGGGGCTAGTCGTGGTATTGGAAGGTCTATAGCATTAAAGCTTGCAAAACAGGGAGCAAATGTAGTTGTTAATTATAGAAATAGTGTTGATGCAGTGGCACAGGTAGTTAAAGAAATAGAAGCTTTGGGAGTCAAGGTACTTGCAATCCAAGCAGATATAAGTAGTTATAGTGATGTAGAAAAGATGATGAAAAAATGTGTTGAAGAATTTGGAAGCATAGATATTTTAGTTAATAATGCTGGTATAACAAAAGATGGGCTTTTAATGAGAATGAAAGAAGAGGATTTTGATAGTGTTATAGATATTAATCTAAAAGGAGCTTTCAATTGCACAAGGCATGTATCAGCTATAATGCTTAAGCAACGAAGTGGAAGAATAATAAATATATCCTCAGTTACTGGTATTACAGGAAATGCAGGTCAAGTAAATTATTCAGCTGCAAAAGCTGGAATAATAGGAATGACAAAATCTGTAGCTAGAGAATTTGGAAGCCGTGGTGTAACTTGTAATGCAGTAGCACCAGGATTTATTCAAACGGATATGACAGAGTCTTTGCCCAATAAAGTAAAAGATGCTATGATGAGCACTATTCCATTGAAGAGACTTGGCAGGCCAGAAGATGTTGCAAATGTAGTAGCATTTTTAGCAACAGACGAAGCAGCATATATAACGGGTCAAGTTATAAATGTAGATGGTGGAATGGTAATGTAGCACATTTGGGTGAATCTGCATATAAATATGATGCGACGCCCTAAGGTGATTCAGCATCTAAAGATGATTAAAGGAGGATTTACTTTATGAAAAATAGAGTTGTTATAACAGGTATGGGAGCAGTTACACCTATAGGAAATGATGTAAATAATTTTTGGGATAACATAAAAAAAGGAACTTGCGGTATAGATGTAATTAAATCTTTTGATGTTACGGATTTTAAATGTAAGTTAGCTGCAGAGGTTAAAGACTTTGATGTAACCGTAGCGCTAGATAAAAGAGAAGCTAGAAAAATGGATATGTATTGTCAGTATGCAATGGTTGCAGCTAAAGAAGCGGTTGAAAATTCTGGACTAGATATAGAAAATGAGGACAGTGAAAGAATAGGAGTAATAGTTGGTTCAGGTATTGGTGGAATCAGCACTATTGAGAAAGAACATGCAAAGCTTTTAGAAAAAGGACCAGGTAGAGTAACACCTTACCTAATACCTATGATAATTGGTAATATGGCAGCGGGGAACATTGCAATAAAGTATGGCGCTAAAGGTATGTGTTATAGTGTAGTTACTGCTTGCGCTACAGGAACAAATGCAATCGGGGATGCGTTTCATCTAATTCAAGATGGTAGAGCAGATATAATAATAGCTGGAGGGTCAGAAGCATCTGTAAGTCCACTTGCATTAGCTGGTTTTACACAATTAACAGCTTTAAGTAAAAGTGAAGACCCTTTAAGAGCATCAATTCCTTTTGATAAAGAGAGAAATGGGTTTATTATGGGAGATGGTGCAGGTATAGTTATACTTGAATCTTTAGAGCATGCGCAAAAGAGAAATGCCAAAATATATGCAGAGGTCAATGGTTATGGATCAACTTGTGATGCATACCACATAACTTCACCAGCACCAGATGGAGAAGGGGCTGCAAGATCAATGGTAATGGCACTTAAAGATGGTGGTGTTAAGCCAGAGGAAGTATCTTACATTAATGCACATGGAACAAGTACTCCATATAATGATAAGTTTGAAACAATAGCTGTTAAATCTGTTTTTGGTGAATATGCTTATAAGATACCAATGAGTTCAACGAAGTCTATGACAGGACATCTTCTTGGAGCATCAGGAGCAATAGAGGCGATAGTATGTGTAAAAGCATTAGAAGAAGGGTTTGTGCCGGCAACAATAGGCTATAAAGTACCAGATGAAGATTGTGATTTAGATATTGTTCCAAATGTAGGCAGAAAACAGCAGCTTAAGTATGCAATGTCAAATTCTTTTGGATTTGGTGGTCATGATGCTACTATATTATTAAAAAAATGGGATGGTAGATAACTATGGATTATAAAAACATTCAAGAATTGATAAAAACTGTTAGTGATTCACAAATCACTTGTTTTGAAATTGAGACTGAGGGTATTAGAATAAAGATGGAGAAAAAAGAAGACAAAGTGATAGTAGAAAGAATTCCTGAAAGTTCTACACAAATGGCGATGTCTACACAGGATCAAATAACTAGGAAAAACATAGAAATGCAGGAAGCACATGCTACAAACATAGAAAATGATGTTTCTAAAAATACAGTGAAGACAATACCGGATGAAAATATATTTATAGTTAAATCACCTATTGTTGGAACTATGTATACTTCTCCAAGTGCAGAATCAAAGAATTTTGTAAAAGTTGGATCTATTGTTAAAGTGGGAGATACACTTTGTATATTAGAAGCTATGAAACTTATGAATGAAATTGAGAGTGAAGTAGATGGAGAAATTTCAGAAGTATTAGTTTCTAATGAAGATATGGTGGAGTACGGTCAACCATTATTTAAGATAGTTAAGAACTAGTGCAATAAGAAGGTAATTTTAGATTGATATTTATCTATTTATTTAATAACATAGGAGGTAGAGGATTAGCATGGAAAATATAAAAGAAAATATAGAAGTTAAAAAAGGTATTAGTTTAGATGTAAAGCAAATCCAAAAGATTATTCCTCATAGATACCCATTTTTATTTGTGGATAAAGTAGAGGAATTAGAACCAGGGAAAAGAGCAGTTGGGTATAAAAATATTACTATGAATGAGTACTTTTTTCAAGGTCATTTTCCAGAGGAACCTATACTTCCAGGAGTAATTATTATTGAGGCACTTGCACAAGTTGGTGCAGTAGCTCTTTTAAGTATGGAAGAATATAAAGGCAAAATCGCATATTTCGGTGGCATTAACAAAGCCAAATTTAAGAGGAAAGTTGTTCCTGGAGATGTACTTAAGCTTGAGGTAGAGATAATTAAAATGAAGGGACCTGTTGGAATAGGTCTGGGAATAGCGACAGTAAATGGAGTAAAGGCAGCGCAAGCTGAAATTACGTTTGCGGTAGGTATTTAAAGAGTTTGAACAATTTAGTCAATAATTTTAAGTATGGGGAAGGTAAACATTATGTTTAAGAAGATATTAATTGCTAATAGAGGCGAGATAGCGGTAAGAATAATTCGGGCATGTAATGAAATGGGTATTCAAACTGTGGCGGTATATTCCGAGGTTGATAAGGAAGCTCTTCATACTCAAATGGCAGATGAGGCTATATGTATTGGATCTGCTAAATCTAAAGATAGTTATTTAAATATGCAAAACATATTAAGTGCTACGGTTCTTACAGGTGCAGAGGCGATTCATCCAGGTTATGGATTTTTATCTGAAAATAGTAAATTTGCACAAATGTGTGAGGAATGTAATATAAAATATATAGGTCCAAGTTCTCAAAACATTGATAACATGGGTAACAAATTAAAGGCAAGAGAAATTATGATAAAAGCTGGTGTACCTGTTGTTCCTGGGTCAGATGGAGAAATTGCTAATGAAACAGATGCTTTAAAATCAGCTGATAAAATAGGATACCCTGTAATGATAAAGGCTTCAGCAGGAGGCGGGGGACGAGGGATAAGAGTTGTTAGCAAAGTAGAGGATCTCGCGTCCGCATTTAATACTGCAAAAACAGAAGCAGAAACTGCATTTGGTGATGGAACAATGTATATGGAAAAATTTATAGAAGAACCAAGGCATATAGAATTTCAAATACTTGCAGATGAGCATGGAAATGTGGTACATCTTAATGAGCGAGATTGTTCTATTCAAAGACGAAATCAAAAGGTAATAGAAGAGGCACCTGGAGCTGGAATGTCAGAAAAACTTAGGAAACAGATGGGCGAAGTTGCGATTAAAGCAGCTAAATCTATTAATTATAAAAATGCTGGAACTATAGAATTCTTACTTGATAAGTATGGTAAATACTATTTCATGGAGATGAATACACGTATACAAGTGGAGCACCCAATAACAGAAATGATTACTGGGATAGATTTGGTTAAAGCCCAAATAAGAATAGCAGCTGGTCAAGTACTTCCATATAAACAAGAAGATATAAAAATTATTGGTCATGCTATTGAATGTAGAATAAATGCAGAAAATCCTGTTAAGAATTTTATGCCTTGCCCAGGGGTCATTAAATCGCTTCATATACCTGGTGGATATGGAATAAGAGTGGACAGTGCAGCGTATCAGGGATATAAAATTCCACCTACTTATGACTCTATGATAGGAAAGCTAATCGTGCACGGAAAAGATAGAGATGAAGCAATATGTAAAATGAGAAGGGCACTTGGTGAATTTATAATAGAAGGAGTCGATACCAATATAGACTTCCAATTTAAGATAGTAAATAATAAAGATTTTATAAAAGGTAAATTTGATACTGGCTTTATTGGTAAAGAATTTAAAAACATTTAAAAGTAGTTAAATGTATACTGGAATTTATTACTTAAAAGTTTTATACTATGAGAGTAGTATTAATTATAGATGCTATAAAGTGGAGTGGGTATGGTTTTAGAAAGGGGTAGTTATATGTTTGAGTTTAAACGTATATTTAAAAAGAGTAAATATATTGAGGTTAAAAATTTAGAAAATGAATACGGTGAGAAAAAACCTAATATCCCTTCAGGAATGTGGGTTAAATGTGAAAACTGCGGTAAAATCCTTTATAAAAAGGATTTAGAGAGTAGCATAATGACCTGTGATAATTGTAGAACCCATTTCAGAATTGGGTGTCGTGAAAGAATAGATTATACAATAGATAAAGGTACTTTTAAAGAATACGATGAATTTATGATTTCGGATAACCCTATAGATTTCAAGGGATATACGGAGAAACTTCAAAAATTTCGTGATAAGACTTTATTAAATGAAGCAGTAATTACTGGAGAAGGAAAGATAAATGGTCAGGATACTCTAATTGCTGTGATGGATAGTAATTTTATGATGGGAAGCATGGGTTCTGTTGTTGGAGAAAAAATTACGAGAGTCATCGAAAAAGCAACAGAAAGTAAAAAACCAATTATTATATTTACAGCCTCAGGGGGAGCTAGGATGCAGGAGGGTATATTTTCTTTAATGCAAATGGCTAAAACTAGTGCTGCTATTGCAAGACATAATGAAAGTGGTAACCTTTATGTAACTGTTCTTACAGACCCAACTACAGGTGGAGTTACAGCAAGTTTTGCAACTCTTGGAGATATAATTCTAGCAGAGCCCAATGCACTAATAGGTTTCGCAGGTAAAAGAGTTATAGAGCAGACATTAAAGCAGCAATTGCCTGAGGGATTTCAAAGGGCTGAATTTTTGCTTAAGAAGGGTTTTATAGACAAAATAGTAGATAGAAAAGACATGAAGGAAACTTTAGGACAGCTATTGAAAGTTCATTTATAGCATCAACTGAAAGACAAAAGTAATACATAAGGAGTGAAATTTTATGGTAACCTTACCTTTTGAAAAGAACATGTATGAACTTAAAAGTAAAATAGATGAGCTGAAAGATTTAGCAAAAGACCAAAATATGGACTTAGATAAAGAGATAAGACAGATGGAAATAAAGCTATACAATATGCAAAAGGAAGCCTATAAAAATTTAACTGCTTGGGATAAAGTAAGTATTGCAAGGCTAGTGGAACGTCCAACTGCTCTTGATTATATAAATAGAATTTTCGAGTCATTTATTGAGTTACATGGGGATAGATATTATGGAGATGATGCTGCAATTGTGGGTGGAATCGCAGAGTTTAATGGTATACCTGTAACTGTTATAGCGCAGCAAAAAGGAAATAACACAAAGGAAAACATAAAGAGAAATTTTGGTATGCCAAGTCCTGAAGGTTATAGAAAAGCTTTAAGACTTATGAAACAGGCAGAAAAATTTAAAAGACCAGTTATTTGCTTTGTTGATACTCCAGGGGCATATTGTGGATTAGGTGCGGAAGAAAGAGGTCAAGGGGAAGCAATAGCTAGAAATCTTATGTATATGTCAACTTTAAAAACACCAATAATTTCAATAGTCATTGGTGAAGGTGGAAGTGGTGGAGCTTTAGCCATGGCAGTAGCAGATGAAGTTTGGATGCTTGAACATGCAATTTATTCTATTTTATCACCAGAAGGTTTTGCTAGTATATTATATAAAGATGCAAGTCTTGCGAGTGAAGCGGCGAGTGACATGAAAATAACAGCTCAGGATTTAATAAATTACGAAGTAATAGATAGAATTATAAAAGAACCTTTAGGTGGAGCACATACTAATGTAGATGAAATGTCAATTAGTATTAAACGTAATCTAGAGGAAGCAATTGTTAGATTAAAACGTGAACCTATAGAATCCCTACTTACCAAAAGATATTATAAGTTTAGAAAGATTGGTAAGGTAGTAGAATAATTAGTAATTTTCATTTTAAGGGGGCTATGAAAAGTGTATTTGCTTTTCTTTTTTTGTATAGAAGTGCATATATAATAAAGGGTGAAAATAATATTTATAAGAAGTGTAAAGGGGATTTAAGTTATGAGTAAAACACATAGTGAGATAATTCTAGTAATAGATTCAGGATGCGATTTACCTTTAAAGTATATTAAACAAGATAATATAGTACCATTAGGGTTAATTTGTAACTTCAAAGGGAAAGCAATCGAGGATGATTTTGGAGAAAATATTGCTCGAAAAGATTTTTATGATGCTTTAAGGCTGGGAGAAATGCCTACTACCTCACAAATTAATAGCCAAATATATTTAGAAGTTTTTAAGAAGTATGTTTTACAGAAAAAGTCTATAATATATATTGCAATGTCTTCTGCATTAACTGGAACTATTAACAGCGCAAACATTGCAAGAGAAACTGTACTTGAAGATTTTCCAGAGGCAGATATAAGTATAGTAGATAGCAAATGTGCAAGCCTTGGACAAGGACTTTTAACATATTATGCATATGAAATGTTGAAGAGCGGAAAATCTAAAGTAGAGATAGTTGAATGGATTGAGGAAAATAAGCTTAGAATTAATCATTGGTTTACAGTTAATGATTTAAATCATTTAAAAAGAGGTGGCAGGATATCTAGTTCTGCAGCAGCTGTTGGTACATTACTAAATATAAAGCCTGTTTTATTTGTAGACAATGAAGGTAGGCTGATACCATTTACTAAGTGTAGAGGAAGAAAAAAAGCAATAAGTACTTTAGTACAGAAGTTTAAGGAAAAATCAGACCCTAGCAAAGAGCAAGTTATTGCAATAAGTCATGGGGACTGTCTTCAAGATGCATTAGCTTTAGAAGCATTACTTAGAGAAAATGGGAATGTTAAGGATGTTATTTTAAATTATGTGGGTACAGCAATAGGTACACATGTAGGACCAGATATGTTAGGACTATTTTTTATAGCAAAGGAAAGATAAAAGATAAAACATTTTAAAAGTAATAAAGCGCAATTATAATAACACATCATATATTTACGTAAGACCAAAATAAAATAACAAAAGGAAGATGTCACAGGGCATCTTCCTTTTGTCATTTTATTTAGAAGATTTTTTTTTGTCTTTTCCTAATTTCTTAGATTCACTCGAGAAGCCTATTTCGTTTGCGGTTTCCATTTTCATTTTATCTAATTCTTTTTTTGTTTTTTGACCAGCTTTTTTATTGTCTTTGCTATTTTTGTTATCTTTATGTGACATATAAAGATCCTCCTTATATTATTTAAGAGCACAAAATAATTACTAAACTATTGCCTCTTAACATTAAATTCTAATATTAATGTAACCAAATTTGTAGTATTTATACTATAAAATGTTATAAAAGGAATGTGTTTTTTAATGATATAATTAGTATTATTAAATAAATTTACATTGGAGGAGTTATTGATATGGATAAAACAATAGGATTTATAGGTTGTGGGAATATGGCAAGGGCAATGATAAGTGGGATAGTTAAATCAAATTTAGTACCTAGCGAAAATATAATAGCAAGTAATCCATCGGATAAAAATTTAAGTAAGGTAAAAGAAGAACATAACATTGAAGTAACAAATGACAACACGGAAGTTGCAAAGTTTTCTGATATAGTGATACTTGCTGTAAAACCTTATAAATATTTTGAAGTAATTGAGGAAATAAAACCATATTTAAAGAAGAACGTGGTTATAGTAACTATAGCTGCTGGAATAACGTTAGATCATATGAGTAATTTATTAGGTGGGACTGCAAAGGTTATAAGAACTATGCCAAATACTCCAGCTCTTGTTGGAGAGGGAATGAGTGCGCTTTGTTCAAATATAAATATAACTACTGATGAATTGAAAGATGTACTAAAAATATTTGAAAGCTTTGGGAAGGTAGAGATATTAGAGGAAAAGCTTATTGATGTGGTTCCATCACTTAGTGGATCATCTCCGGCTTATGTGTATATGTTTATTGAAGCGCTAGGTGATGGAGCGGTACTCCAAGGTATGCCAAGAGGTAAAGCTTACACGATGGCAGCACAGGCGGTACTAGGAGCTGCTAAGATGGTACTTGAAACTGGTGAACATCCAGGAAAGCTTAAAGATGATGTATGTTCACCGGGTGGAACTACGATAGAGGCAGTATACACATTAGAAAAGAATAATTTTAGAGGTACTGTAATTTCAGCTATGGAGAGTTGCACTTCGAAAGCAATTAAAATGGGTAAAAACTAATTTTGTAAAAGGTCTCAAGGAATACAGAGTGGATAAAAAGATTTCAAATTTAATGCAGCGTTTGAAAAAATATAGTGAACTAGGGACAGGCTTAGGGTATAAATATATCTTAAGCCTGTTTTTTTATTGTAGATAGTTTATGTATACAAAATTATATGTATAAAGTTTGAGAGTAATAAAAATTACAAACCAAACATATGTACTTATTATTAGAATAAAATATATAAAATCTATTGACTAACGAACAAATGTTCGTTACAATATAAACATAATATATTAAGACAAAATACTTTAAAAGTATTTATAAATATATAATTATTTCATCTTATGATAGCTTTAATTTGTGACTAAACTGCATTTCTAAAAAACTACTTTAGTAGATTAAGCTACTTTAGTAGATTAAGCTACTAAAATAGATTTTTAACTGGGGGAAAGACAAATGGAAACAAAAGATTTATTGGTTAAAATAAATTATTCAAGAGAAGGTAATGACAGTTTAGCAATAACATATGCTTCAAGTACTGATAAGGGTATACACTCTTCCAGATACTTATTATGTGGGGGAAAGTATAATAGAAATGGTGGAACTATAATGTTTAAGGCTAAAAATATAGAAGAAGCTGCAGAAATAGCTAATAATAATTTAGTAGTCAATGCTAGTGTCAATAAATATCAGTATCTTAAAAAAGATTATATTATAAATAATATATAAAAAATAATATATAAAAAATAAGTCATTAAAAAATAGTTTAGGATACATCAAATATTTTAATGAAGAGGATATTCTTTAAATTTAAGAATATCCTTTTTAAATTTTCAAGTATATAACATTATTAAACGTAAACTCAATATTTTAAATTATTAATTATTACACAACAATAGTAAAGAAGAGGTATAATAGTAAATGTAATAAAAGATTAAAACATCAATAAAGCATATAACCGTGATCATTTAGGGTTGCTTAAAGATAAGCATATATTTAGCATAATAAAAAAGAACAAGTCTAAGATGCCTTATAACTAATTTGTAGTTAATATTGATGTTTAGAAAATTTCAGTTGGGAGGAAATAAAATGAATAAACTATCACGAAATGATGTGTGTTGGTGTGGAAGTGGCAAAAAATATAAAAAATGCCATCTGAATCAAGACATATTTATAAGTAATATAGAAGAGAAAGTTGGGTATACAATACCTAGAGATATTATGAAAACTCAGGAGCAGATAGAAGGTATAAGAAAAAGCTGTAAGCTGACTCATGATGTATTAGACATTGTTAGTGAAAGAATAAAAGTGGGAGTAACCACAGAGGAAATTAATACTTGGGTACATGAATATACAATAGAGCATAATGCATACCCAGCACCATTAGGCTACGGTGGATTTCCTAAGAGCGTATGTACATCAATAAATAATGTGATATGTCATGGAATACCATGTGAAACTATTCTAAAAGATGGTGATATAGTTAATGTAGATGTATCTTGTATATTAGATGGATATTATGGTGACGCTAGCAGAATGTATGTGATCGGTGAGGGGTCTAAAGAGGCCGTAGATTTGGTACGTGTTTCAAAGGAATGTTTAGACCTAGGCATAGAACAAGTGAAACCATTTAATACACTGGGAGATATAGGAAATGCTATTCAGCAACATGCAGAAAGCCTTGGTTATTCTGTAGTATATGATTATGGTGGTCATGGTGTTGGACTAGAATTTCATGAAGAGCCATTTGTAGCGCATGTTGGTAAAAAAGGTGAAGGTACAATATTATTACCTAATATGACGTTTACTATTGAACCTATGATAAATATTGGAAGCCCGGAGACTAGAGTACTTGATGATGATTGGACAGCGGTGACAACAGATGGTTCATTGTCATCTCAATGGGAACATACAATACTTGTTACTCAAA
>NZ_CALEVF010000252.1 GCF_937920395.1 uncultured Clostridium sp.
TACGTGCAATGACAGTTGTTCTTCCATCAGGAGAAATTACTAAATTTGGAGCTACGGTATCAAAAACAAGTTCAGGTTACAGTCTTTTAAATTTGATGATTGGTTCAGAAGGCACCCTTGGAATTATTACAGAACTTACCTTGAAAACTATGATAGCACCAAAGGCAGTTGCAAGTTTAATTATTCCTTTTGAAAATCTAGATGATTGCATTTCTGCAGTTCCTAAATTTAAAATGCAACACATGAATCCACAAGCATTAGAATTTATGGAAAGAGAAATTGTTTTATCTAGTGAAAGATTTATTGGAAAAAGTGTATTCCCTCAAGTAGTTGATGGAGTAACTGCAAATGCTTATTTACTTGTTACTATAGACGCAAGTGACGAAGATGAATTAAATAATCTTATTGAACAAGCAAGTGAAATAGTATTAGAAGCAGGAGCAATTGATGTTCTTGTAGCTGATACACCTGCAAAAATTAAAGATGCATGGGCTGCACGTTCTAGTTTCTTAGACGCAATTATGGCAGAAACAAAATTATTAGATGAATGTGATGTTGTAGTTCCAATAAATAAAATTGCTTCTTATCTTGCTTTTGCAAATAAAACTGGAGAAGAGTGTGGTTTGACTATTAGAAGTTTTGGACATGCAGGAGATGGAAATCTTCACATATACCAATGTAGTAATGATTTAGATGAAGCAGAATTTAAAATAAGAGTTGAAAAATTCTTTGATATTATTTATAAAGAAGCAATAGATTGTGGCGGACTTGTTTCAGGAGAACATGGAATAGGTAGTGGAAAGATTAGCTATTTAGAAGAGTGCGTTGGAAAAGTAAATATGGAATTAATGAAAGGCATTAAAAAAACTTTTGACCCGAATTCTATTATGAATCCAGGTAAAGTATGCGCTCCAATAGATGGTGCTAACTAATATAACACAATTGAAAAATACTTTTAAAATACGAAAGGTAGGTAATTAATATGAATTTTATACAAGATGAAGATAGCCAACAATTACAAGAAATGTACCGTGATTTTGCAGAAAAAGAGGTAAAACCAATCGCAAAAGAAATTGATGAAAGTATGCGTTTCCCATCAGAAAACATACCCAAAATGGCTGAAATGGGTCTACTTGGAATTCCATTTCCTGAAGAATTCGGTGGAGCTGGAATGACTACATTAAGTTATATACAATGCGTTGAAGAATTATCTAAAGTTTGTGCAACAACAGGTGTTATTGTTTCAGCACATACTAGTCTTTGTGCAACACCAATTTACACATATGGTACAGATGCACAAAAAGAGAAATATTTAAAACCACTTGCCTCCGGTGAACAATTAGGTGCCTTCGCATTAACAGAACCTGTTGCTGGAACTGATGCTTCTATGCAAAAGTCAACTGCAGTACTCGAAGGAGATCATTATGTATTAAATGGTAGCAAGATCTTTATTACTAATGCAGGATTTGCAGACGTATATATTGTTTTTGCTATGACAGATAAGAGTAAGGGAACAAAGGGCATTTCAGCATTTATCCTTGAAAAAGATTTCCCCGGTTTTTCTGTTGGAACTCATGAAGTAAAGATGGGAATTAGGGGATCTTCTACATGTGAATTATTCTTTGATAATTGCATAGTTCCAAAGGAAAATCTTTTAGGAGAAGAAGGTAGAGGATTTAACATTGCAATGGCAACTCTTGATGGAGGCCGTATTGGTGTTGCAGCACAAGCTCTTGGAATTGCAGAAGGTGCAATAGAAGAAACTATAAAATATGTTAATGAACGTGTTCAGTTTGGACGTACTATTTCAAAATTCCAAAATACACAATTTGAGCTTGCTCAAATGCGTGCAAATACAGAAGCTGCAAAACTTTTAGTATATCAAGCTGCATGTGCAAAGGATAATCATGAAAGATTTACACATTTCGCGGCTATGGCAAAATTAGTTGCTTCTAGAAATGCCAGCGATGTAACAAGACGTTGTTTACAATTATTTGGTGGATATGGATATTCAAGTGATTATCCAATTGAAAGAATGATGCGTGATGCAAAAATAACAGAAATTTATGAAGGAACATCAGAAGTTCAAATGATGGTTATTGCTGGATGGATGGGTGTTAAATAATAGATAACTAAAATTAAATAAAAAACAGATGATCAGGAAGATAATTTCCTGATCATTTGTTTTTAATGCAGATAAGAAAAAAAACTGATCATGATTATAAAAGAAAAATTTTATAAAGGTGGAGTTATTTATATATATATATATATGAATAACTTCTTTTGTATTTGGAAGATGTTCAACCTTATATACATTTAGAAATAATTTATAATATTTACAAATAAAAAGAGGTATATTGGTATAAATGTAGAATATTAACAATATACTGTTTAAAGGCGATAGAAATATTGTAAGTGATAATATATAGTAAAACGGGGGAAGAAATATATGGAGTTAAATGCACTGGAAAGTGAGATGTTAATTGATATTTATGATGCAGATATGATGCCAGAAATGCCATTTGAGATCGAAAATTATATTTTGGCTGAGGAATATCCAGAAAATAAGATACAAGAATTTGTTTTTCATTTAAAGAAATTAAAAAAGTTAGGGCTTATAAAATATGAAGAAAGAGAAGCGTTTGTAAAAAGTGGAAGTTATAGTGTTAAATACAATAATAATGTGACTATAATTTATGGAGATAAAGTCCATATAGATTTTAAAGGAATAAAACTAGTTGAGGGTTATAATTACGGTAATTCAGAAATTAAAGAAAAAATCATTATAAATGATTAGCATAAAAAGTAAATTAATAAAAACAAGTCTGACAATTAATGTTAGACTTGTTTTTTAGTTACTTGCTTAAACTTATTAATCAACAAATCAGTGTATTTATTTATATAAGTCAAAGTGTGTTTATAAGATTTAATATCAAAAACAGATACAACTATTAAAAATGTAGGAACTATAATAATTAATAAAATAACTGTAGTTATTGCAAATTTAATGTATGATGTAGGATATATATTAAATTTATTTCCGGTAATGACTATACTTAAAAATAAAATTGTATCCACAGCCCATCTTTTATATGTAACTAATGAACTTCTTTTAAGAATATACTTATTTGTATAAATTATTATATCATTTGTTCTGTATAATAATGCAGTAATAGTTCCTATTAAAACTCCGTATATTCCAAATTTGTTTACGCATATGAGTGATATAACAATATTAATTGTTGCTTCTATAATTGCTCTATATTGTGTTTTTTTAAAATGGCCTGCAATATTTATAGCATTAACACCAGATGCTCTTGCGAAAGACATCAAATTTAATGTAACAAAGAGAATAGGGAGCAAAGGATCAATATAATTTATATCTGTCATTCCTGCTGTATAAAGTTTCATAAATGGTAATATTAATATATATGTTATAGAATATAAAGCAAATACAATTGCCATATAATATAATTCATAACAATCGTATAAATTAAAAAATTTGATTCTATCTTCATAGTAAGTAGAACCAAGTATAAATACAATACCAGAGTTTATGTTTGAAATTAAACTATTTATCATCTGAAATATTAAATTATACATTACATAAACACTAACGACTTTCAATCCACAAAAAATAGTTAGTATAAATACATCAGTATTATTAAATATCATATATGATATCTGGTGCACTAATACGGAGTTTTTTTGGGATAAAGCAGAATAGTTAGGTTTTATGCTTAAGTCAATCCACTTATACTTTCTCTTTATATAAATCCCAATCATAAACATCTGTAAAAGATTTATTATAAAATATGATAGTTGAATTAATATTAGATTATAACCTAGTATTAATAATGTTATTTTTATAATATTAGTAAGTATGGTTACAATAATACCAATGTTAGATATGATATATCCTTTCCCATCTGCTGTTAAAAGTAATTTAAATTTAGCTTGAAAAAAGTAATTTATAACACCGACCATACCCGTCAATAATATTACTAGAAATACAGTTATGTTACCAATATTTGATTTAATACATAAAGGATATACTATTGATAGAGCAACAACAGTTAGTAAATAAATTTTTCCTGTTTTTTTATAATATTTCGATGTCGCTGATAATATACTATTTATGCTATCTTTGTCATCTGCAGCAATAGGTTTGTAAAGTGACTGAATAGTAGTTGCCCCAACACCGGCTTCTAAAACACTCATATATACAATTATTTGAAGTAATGATGCCATAAACCCATTTACTTCAGATCCAAACCTTACTATAAAAAGCCTTGGTATAAGCACACCAAAAGCGATTGTAACTAGTTGGTTTATAAATCCAAATAATATATTGTAAAATCCATGTCTAACTTTCATTATTATTCCCTCATTTACTATTAACTTGATTTCTACATTCATCTGGATAATTTATAGCTAGTATTGCTAATAAAACGTGTATGGGGAAGAAAGAAAATACGGATGTATCTAATACAAAATTAGCAAATAAAATTATATATATTGGTAACAAACGTACATCAATAAACTTTATTTTAGTTTCATGTTTAGTTTTGTTTGCTATACTTTTATTACATTTAAAAATATATAACATGTATATAACAATACCTAACAATCCAATTTTATACCATGTGCTTAAATAAACATTATGTGCTGCCGTTGAATTTAAAAAATTAGATATTCCTTGTCCCAGAAATAAAGTTTTAATATTTGAAAATATTTCATTAATATAATTCTGCCAAATAGAAGATCTACCTGTTGTGACTGTAGAAAGGTCAACATTTCCACCAACAAATCTCACAAAATATATATCATAAAAATAATTGTAATTTAACATTAAAGCTACACTTATAGAAATGGATAAAAAGCTAATATATTTAATTCCTTTAAAAATACTCTTTTTAAAATATATCAGCATATAAAATATAATAATTATTATTATTGAAATTAAATACATCTTAGATAAAGACAAAAAACCAAACACAACCAAAACTAGTATAAAAGTATTTTTTAATGTTTTTAATTTTCTTTTAGGTTTTATTACCATTAAAACACTTATTGCCATAAGTATTTGTAATGCGTAATAATTTGGATCAATATCAAGTCCAGAGATTCTAGTAATAAGACCTCCATCTACAATTACAGTATTAACACTACGCATACTTATTAAGTAATTATTGATTTGTATAAAATTCTGACCTATATAACCCAATAAAGCGGCGGAACCTACTCCCATTGCATAAAAAATAAAATAATTCTTATAGTTATTTTTAGAGATTTTTTTGCTCAGAGAAGCAAAAACAAGAATAATACAGTTGTTACATATAAAATTTAAATTTGCCATTATTTGAAAATCACTTGATATAAAACTTATAATAAATACGTAAATAGTAAGGATAATAAAAGAAAGTGAAAGCTCTAAATCAAAAATGTTTTTTTTGATAAACAAACAAATTATAATAAAAGCAATTACTAGAAATGAATACAATGATTGTTTTGTTAAATCATATTTAAATACGTATACCCATGAAACAAAAAATAATAAGTAACATATTTTATTTTGAACTTTATCAAATATCATACCTATTAGTATAATAAAAAAGCTAGAAAACACTAAAATTCTATTGCCAGTCATCATATAAATGATAATTAATGCTACAGCAATTAAAATTATAAAAAATGTTTTAAAAGGAAATTTTGTTTCATTATTCATTATGAACCTCTTTTAAAACAATATTTAGTTGGGAAAGAGCTAACTTATTAGAAAACTTAGAAATACACAAATTATTTTTTAATATATTTATTTTGTATGAATTAGTAATTAATTTATATATTGTATTAAACAATTCATTCACGCTAATACCTACAATTAAACCATTATAATTATTTTGAATCTGCTCCTTAGAAGCAATATAATTTGTAGTAATAACTGGCGTTTTTAATATCAATGATTCACCTACAACCATTGGATATCCCTCATAATCTGAAGTTAATACAAACAAATCTGCATTAGCTATATATGGATATGGATTCCTTTTATTCCCTGTAAATTCTATGAATTCTTTTACTCGTTTTTCTTTTGCTAAAGTAATATTTATATTTAAATCTGGGCCATCACCAACTATGTACCATTTATAATTGGTGATATTATTATTTTTGAGCATACAACAAACCTCTATTATTCTATCAATTCGTTTTGTACTGTTATCTATTCTTGCAACTGTTACAATATTTATTTTATTTTTTGAGTAATCTACACCATACAATTTTGACTTTTTTAATATTTCGTTAATTGGAAACAGGTTATATGCAACAAAAGTCTTTGATTTAAGTTCAGGTGCAATTTTATCAAGTTTTGACTTGCAGGCGTTCGATACTAATATAATATGGTCAAATTTTGAATATGTTTTTAAGCAAATGGTCTTATTTAATTTAGCATTATCAGGATCAGTATGAAGCCATGCTATTTTTCTGGTAGCATCTATAAAATCAGCTACAAATTGATTACAGCCCCTATTAAAATAAGATATAGCAATATCATAGTCATTAAACTTATTTTCCATAAGAAATATTCTATTGTAAAATCTCTCGCTTCCAATAATTCTAACTAATATCATCAGAATTATTCTTACAAAGATTTTCATTATATTTTTTGTATTCACTACATTAGCAAATGAATTGCCTACAAGATTTAAAAAATAATGACTTTTTATAATATTTACATTTTTAGGTATTTCACACATTAATTCACCATCGTCAGAAAATAGAAACAAATCAATCTCCAGATCTTTTCTATTTTTATTCAATTCCTTTAATGTGTTTATCAAAGCAGTTTGTATGCCACCAGTATTTAAATTTATACCCGTAAATAATACTTTCACATATTCCACTCCCTTATTTTAGATTTAGATACAAGGCCGATAATTTATGTTCCATTATATTCCATGAAAATACTTTATCATAAGCATTTCTACCATTTTGACCCATTTTTATTCTCATATTTAAATTCTTTTGTAAAATCAAAATTACGCGAAAAAATTCCTCAGCTTTATAGTCAATTGATAGTCCCATATCATATCTATTTATTAATTCATCAACACCAGTATTATTACATACAACTATAGGCTTTTTTAGAGCCATTGCTTCATATATTTTATTTGGTGCAGAAAATCTATGGTTTATAATTTGGGGGTTATACGTTGCAAATAAAACATCACATTCAGATTCTAACTGCAATACATCGCTATAATTTAGCTGTCCATAATAATATATATTATCTAATTTAACTGATAATGATTTAAAATAATCCTCAAAATAACCAAAACCTCCTATGTGTAATTCAATGTTAGTGTAATTGCCAATTAGTTCTGATATTTCAATTAATAATCTATTATTTTGAAGTATTCCAACATAAACTATTTTTAACTTTTTATTTAAACTTTTGCACAATTTAGTGTTGCTTTTTGTAAATTCTAAATTAGGTGAATTATGAATAACTTCAACTCTTTTAGGTGAAGATTTTTCTATTTGTTTGTAACGTCCTTCATTGCATATAATTACAGCATCAGAAGAATTTATTATGCCTATATCTATCCGTTCAACTATATTTTGAATTTTACCAGGAATATAGTGAGAATGAATATAGTAGTCAAAAATGTCATAAATAAGTATCTTATTAATTATTTTTTTAACTAAAAAACAAGGAATTACACAATCAAAATCACATGAGTGCATTATTGAATACTGTTTTCTTTTTATAAATAGAGAATATAATATCCAAAATTGAAATATTATTAATTTAGGTAAACTTTTTAAACCATCACCATATCGACATTTTACATTGAACAACATAACTTGCGCTATTCCATTATTTAATTGAAATTTTGGAGTATTAAATTCTCTTTTTTCTCTGTTCCAACCTAAGATTAATACTCTAAAGCCGCATTTTAGTGCTGTATCAGCTTCCTTTATCACCCTTGAATCTGATACTATGGAATTAGATCTAATAAAAATTATACCTTTTTTGCCTTCTGAGCTCCTCAATTTATACACTCCATATAAATTTTCTCCATTTCTTTCATAATATTTTCAATTGAGTATGTTTTTATAAGTTCAAGACTCTTTTCACCAAACTTATTTCTTAATTCTTCTGAATTATAAAGGCTTTCAATTGAACTAGTAAACATTTTAATGTCTTCTATACCAACAACATATCCATTTTCACAATTATGAACTAAATCATGATTGCCTCTAACATCTGAAACCACAAGGGGTAATCCTGTTGCCATTGCTTCCATAATATTAACAGGTAACCCTTCTCGCCTAGAAGAGGATACAGCAATATCAGACATAACCATAAGATTTGAAATATCTTTTCTGTATCCTAAAAAATGAACATTATTCTGCAAATTTAGTTTATTAACTTTATTTTTGTATTGCTTTGATAATTTTCCGGAACCTAATATTAGAAACTTCATATTGGGAATTTTTTCATATAATAAGTTGACCACATCTATAATTAAATCTTGATGTTTTTTATAGCTAAGTTCAGCTACATATATTAGAATAAAATCATTATCTTTGTATCTATATTTTTTTCGTAATTCAGTTTTTTTTACAAGTGTTTGATTTTGAAATTTATTCAAATCGATACCAACACCATTTACAAGCTTTATAGATTTAGCTTTAAAATTACTAGTGGTGCACATTTTATAGTCTTCTTTATTTATTGTAATCAAACAGTCTGTGTATTTTGATAGCCATTTTTCAATTGGATAATATAATACCCAATTTCTTAATGGAGAACCTTTAAAAAAATGAAATCCATGGGCAGTATAAATAACTTTTGTACCATTTACTCTCGCTTTTCTTGCTGCTAATCGAGTTAATACGCCTCCGATAGGTGTATTACAATGTATAATAATAAAGTTGTTTTCATCTATTATTTTTTTTAAATTTATATATGCGCTTATATTTTTAATACTATATGGTGACCTCTCAAATAGAATATTATGTTTCACATCTACAAAAGGAATTTTTGACTCTCCATTACTTGCAACATGAACTTCATATCCTTTCTCTTTAAACCATTTAAGGTAAGGTAGATGAAAATTTAATATATGACTATCCACGGTAGCTGTAAACAAAATTTTTTTCATAACATATCACCGTCCATTTTAAAATCATTTTTTTAATGATGCATTTGTACTATACTATGAAGGACTTTTATGAGAGGTGTATTCGATTTATTAAAAAGTACTGAGTAATAATAATTTTTAAGAATTGATATTGAGTCTAATTATCAAATTTATAAACTTTGAATATTATAAATAACGAGGTGATGAAATGGAGGTAACAATTAAAGATGCATCTGGAAGGGAAGAGTTGTCAATCAGTAGTTTAGAAATAGCAATTGATAATGAATCTACAGATGATAGTTCATTAATACAAGGATTGATTGATTCTGTTGCAGCAAATGGAGGTGGTATAGTAGATATACCTTCACAAACTTATATAGCAAAAAATATAGTCCAAGGTGCTAATATAATATTGCGTTTTGCTCCAAAAACAATTCTTAAATTTCCAATTGATAGTATTAATACAGATAGAATGATAATAGTTGGTAGTCTTGATGGCAATTTTTTACCTAGTGATGGTAGTGTAGATTATTATGGGATTCAAGGAAATGGACTTATTATAGATGCAAGCAATATCCCAAAAGGGAATAATTGTAATGGGATATTTGTTAGTGGTGCTATTAATTTTCAAATTGATAATGTTATTGGTGTAAATATATCACTTGGTTATACTGTTGAAGTAATTAGAAGTTATGGTACTAGAATTGTTTATCCAATGCATGGAATCATAACAAACATTAAAAGCTTTGGAACAAGATGTTGGGGAGCAATTGCTTGTGAATCTTGTATAGATTTATTAGTTGAAAATATATATTGTGAGCAAGGCACTGGTATTGTCCTTGAAAGCGATATAGATGTTATGCCAAACGGAATCATGGCTTTTCAAGATATAGTTATAAATAAGGTTATTAGTTTAAATGGTTCAGCAGTTACGTTGAATCCTAAAAGATGTTATGCAGATACTATATCTATAAGCAATATTAGTGCAAGCTTTGGTGGAATTAATTTGTATTACAACACAGATGCTCCAAGTGGTAGTATTAAAAATGTTTTTATCACCAATTTTATTGGTGATGGAGGCGGGATTACTGAAAATGGATTTGAAAGTCCAAATGATGTTTATGTAGATAATTTAATTGTTACAAATGCTACTGCCCAAAACTATAACTCAAATGGCTTTAGATGTAATGCAGGCACATGGTATAACTGTATTGCTAAATTAAATGGGCTAAATGGTTGGAATTCAACATTTCAAACACCAACAGCGTATATAGCTACATTTTTTTCATGTGTTTCTCAAGATAACAATGTAAGAAATGGTATTAATTATTCAGGATTTTCATTACTAAATCATGCTAAATTAGAATTTGATTCTTGTATAGCAACAGATACAAGAACAACAAAGTTACAATGGTATGGAGTTTTTGCTAGTTATGAACCAGTGTATACAAAAGATTGTATGTTTGATGGAAATAAGATAGGGAGAATGGGGCCAAAAGATAGAGCAATCTATGACGTTATTGATTATGAAACTTTTATGGAAGATATAAACCATGTTATTACACCCTATAAGAAAATAACAACTACAATTGGAATAAGACAAACAACATTACCACATAATTTAAACCGAATACCTTCTATGGTTATTATAGTACCAAAGAGAAACGCTACAGTTTGGGAATCTGCAGTAGGAACAAATTATAATATTTTTCTTACGGCTAGTGTTAATGTAATTTGTGATGTTTATATTTATTAATTTAAATAAAGAGTTTAATTAGACAATATTAGTCAAAGACAGAAAAGATACCATAAGATTGTTCCTTTGGTATCTTTTCTGTCTTATCTAAAGGATTAAACCTAATCCTTTAATTATCTTGCACCATGTCCCTTAAATACTACTAATACAGTTTTAAATATTATTTTTGTATCTGTCCACAAATTTCTTTTTTTAATATATATTAAATCCCAATGTAGCTTTTCACTTGGAGTTAGATCATATCCTCCATTAACCTGTGCAAGTCCTGTAAGACCTGGTTTAACGTTTAATCTATTCATAAATCCTGGAATACTTTTTTCAAACTCATTAGTAAATATAGATCTTTCTGGTCTAGGACCTACTATATCCATATCTCCTTTTAAAATGTTGTAAAGTTGAGGTAGTTCATCTATTCTTGTTTTTCGTAGAAACTTACCTATATTAGTTACTCTTATATCATTTATACCAGCCCATTGTGGTCCATTTTTTTCAGCATCACAACTCATAGATCTTATTTTGTATAGTGTGAATGGTTTTCCGAATTTACCTAATCTTTCTTGTGAATAAATAGGGTTTCCTTTTGATTCTAAAATAACAAAAATGCAGGTAATTACGATTACGGGTACGGCAACTATAGCAGCAATGATACATAAAATAATATCTAAGAGTCTTTTAAAAACATCGTAAAATTTTATATTGTTTAACTTTTTTATTATATTCACCTACCTTGTTGTAAGCTTAAATTAATATAGATATTAACAAGTTAATTAGTTTTAAAATTATATATTTTCAATGTACTATATGAAGGAATTATATAAGCGGTGTATTTTATTTATTAAAAAAGCATAATAAATAAAGCACCAATTGGGAGAAAATAATATCAAAAGTGAATATGATTTTAAACACTAATGATACAAAATAGGGTGTTTATGTTAATATTAATATGGATTGTTTAGTGAAATGAATGATTTAGGTAGTATAAATTACAGTTGAAAGGAGCTGAATAAACAATATGAAAATATTGATGAAAAGTGGTTTATCAAAGGAAAACTTTATTGTAAGGAAAAAATTAAACGAAAATAATATTGAAATTCAGTTACTTAAAGAATTTTATAGTAATGAAATATCATTAATGCAATATTTTAATATGATAGTTAATTCTGAATTAGACGTGAGCATAATTCATACCCCGTTAGTAGATGGGGAAGATGTAGAAATTGATGACTTTTATGATAAGATAAAAAAAGATGTATTTTTTAAGACTTGTGAGTTAGCGAATATGGTAGGTATTAAATTTAATAAAAATATAATGGTTATTGTTCATAGTTCAATGAATTTTAATCAAGATATAACCAATTTAAATAAAATTGCACTTATAGATAATGTTTTATTTGATGTTTTTAACAAGTATCCCAACATCTTAATTGCTATAGAAAATATAATTCCCTTAGCTAACAATTATAAAGGGTATTATGGAAGAAATGGTTTCTTGAATGATAACTGTATGTATGTTGATTACTTTATAGATAAATATGGATTTAAAGATAAAATTGGAACGGTTTTGGATACTTGTCACGCTTTGGTCACTATAAAGCTTTTAGAATATTGTAAAATATCAATAACACTTGATAAGTTTTTTGAATGGAACAAAAAAAATGTAATGTTAATTCACTTAGCTAATTTAGGGGATAATGGTTACGGTAAAAACAACCATGGTATAGGATTTATTGAAGGAAAAGATTTAGAGTTATTAAGTGATATAATGTATTTATATCATAAATACGAATATGATTGTCCTATAACCATAGAGGTTCGTGAAAAAGATTATTTAAATCCAGTAAATTATCTTAAAACAAAAGAAAATTTACTTAGTATAAATTCTTTTTAAGTCAAAAATTAGTGGATTTTTATGTTTTGACAATAATTTTTGTATATGATAGGGTTAATAGGTTCATCGGAGGGTATATAGATAACTATATGCTGGATAAGATGGTTGGGTAAAATCAACTGTCTTACCCAGCATTTTTTATGTTAGGAGGGTTATATATTTATGCAGCAACATAACGATTTAACGAAGGGGAAGGTTATCCCCACACTATTAAAATTTGCATTCCCGTTTTTATTAGCAAGTTTGCTACAAGCGCTTTATGGCGCAGCAGATTTGCTAGTTGTTGGTCAGTTTGATAATTCTGCCCAAGTTGCTGCGGTGGCAACGGGAAGTCAGATTATGCAGACAATTACAGGAGTTATTCTTGGACTTACCACAGGAGGTACAATTATAATTGGAAGCTATTTGGGTGCAAAAAGATACAAAGACATTGCAGAGTCAATTGGAACTATAATTTGTATATTTGCTATAATGGCCACTATTTTGACAGTAATTATGGTATTACTAACAGGTACTATTACAAGTTTAATGAATACACCAGCAGAGGCATTTAAATACACAAAAGAATATATTTTAATATGTTCTTATGGTATACCATTTATTATTGGTTATAATGTCTTAAGTGGTATTCTGCGAGGGTTAGGTAATTCAAAAGCACCATTATACTTTATAATGGTAGCTTGCGTAACTAATATTGTTGTGGATTTAATATTAGTTGGTGGTTTACATATGGGTGCACCAGGAGCAGCGATTGCCACTATATTAGCTCAAGCTATAAGTTTCATAATTGGGATCATGTATATAAAAAAAGTAGGTTTTGTTTTTGAGTTTAATCGCAGTAATATTAAACTTGAACCTGGTAAAGCAAAGAGAGTATTTAAGCTAGGATTGCCAATAGCACTGCAGGATGGTTTAATTAATGTTTCTTTTATAATAATTACAGCGGTTATAAATGTAATGGGGCTTACTGCTTCTGCATCAGTAGGTGTTGTAGAAAAAATAATTGTATTTACAATGCTTCCAACTATTGCGTTTGCTTCAGCAATTGCAGCAATGACAGCTCAGAATATGGGGGCAGGAAAAGAGGAAAGATCGAAACAGTGTTTGTATATAGGAATGGGATGTTCATTAATGATAGGGATAATATGCTATATATATGTACAAATTAATCCAATGTCGATGACAGCACTGTTTTCGAGGGATGTTCAGGTGATAAGAATGGCTGCATTATATCTGAAATCATATAGTATTGACTGTATTTTGGTATGCTTTGTATTTTGTATGAATTCGTTTTTTAGTGGGTGTGGCAATTCTTTGTTCCCAATGATTCACAGTCTAATTGCTACTTTTTTTATTCGTATTCCATTGTCATTTGTTTTAAGTAAAATGGCAGGTATCACATTGTACGCAATTGGGTTTGCATCGCCTCTTGCGACATTTGCATCACTTGTAATGTGTATAATATACCTGAGGTCCGGAAGGTGGAATAAAAATCAAATTATTGCTCGGGAAATTATGTAGTATAATGTGGGAATAAAGTGTGACAAGTAGCAACGATATTTCTTAAATCAATTAATATAATATGTGATTATAAATATAGACTATAAACATATAGATTATTTATGTCGAATCATATATAATGGTATCCTATTTAGTAATTTTTAATAATAAAAAATAGACCAGCTAGTTAAAGTCAACTATTTATTTTAAAATTGTTTATAGTTATTTA